>JBJEND010000015.1:0-21416 GCA_051880015.1 Butyrivibrio sp.
TTTAGTCCGTCCTGTGTTTATCTAAATTATTATCCGCAATATCTTCAAGGAATATATATGGCCTTGAAAGTTCTACGCCATCAATTACCATATCATTATTTTCCTCATAACCGAAGTTTAAATCATTCTCCCTGACTATACCTTCCATGATACTGTTAATGACAGCGGACAGCCTTTCCTGTTCTGCATCAGCGGTATTATTGTCCACCATATCGGAAAGCTGGATATATCCGCAGTCAGACTTATCCGACTTATACAGCACATCTATAAATATTGCATCAACGCTGCCCATTCCTCCAACAAAACCAATCTGGAATATGTATCCGTCTGTATATCCGTTTTCTGTAAGCATTGCATAGCTTGGGAGTTCCGTATAACGTCCTGTTTCCTGCGGCTCACCGTTTAAAGCCTCTTTCATCAGGTCAAAAAACATATCCTTATCAATTGCGTCAAACATATATTCTTCAGGATTAAGGGCAAGAAGCTCCTCTTTAGTAACCTTTCTGCTTTCATAATCCAGAATTCCGGCGATTTTCTTCATATCATTTCTGATTTCCGGAATATTCTCTTCCCCCAGAATCATTACTGAACCGTCTGTATTCCTGTATCTGATGTTTATACCATAGAAAAGGAACGGTATTGCATCTTCATCTATACTTCCATCATTGAGATACTGATAATCGAAGGTATATACCCAGCCGTCATCACAGACATTTCTTGCAAAACTCTTACTGAAGCCGGGTGCCGATGGCTCATCCTTATCCTTATTACCACAGGCCGCCAAGGCAAAAGCACTGATACATACAAAAATTAAAGTTATAAATTTTTTCATTAATAATTACTCCAAAAATAATATTTAAATAACTGTTTAGGTATATTTCTACTTTCATCATTACTGTTAGTAAGTTGTTTTTACTGCTCCATAAGCGACACCCCTCATACCAACAAGCAATACTGCTGCTGAAACTATTCCTACAATCAATCTTTTTAATTTACTCATAATAATTCATTCCTTTCGTTTTTACAAATCAGATACATCATCAAGCAGCATATCTAAATTTGCCCCCCTTCTTTCGTATATTTGATGATATATCTGTATTTTTCGTTTGATGATAACACATGGACTGTCTTCCGGGCTTCCAATTAATAAACATATTTTTCATCTTTCACTCGCGCTTAAAAATTTTGTTTTTCCAAAGCTCTGACACCCTTTGTTGTCTTCATCAAACCATATAAAAATTATAACACATATTTTTCCCACTTTTTTCTATTTGTAGAAATCCCTTAAATTCATGTCGAAAATAGGCATCTTGTTACACTTTTAGTGAAATTTTTACATAAAAAGACACAATACCGGAAGGGTATTGTGTCTTTTATGATATTAGGTCGTCATCCTATTATCAATATTTAATTTTTCTGACTGTTATAAAGCGTTGAATAAAATCCGCCTTTTTTCAGCAGTTCTTCGTGACTGCCCTGCTCAATGATATTGCCATCCTTCATTACCAGAATAATATCTGCGGACTGTATTGTGGACAGCCTGTGGGCTACGATGAAGCTGGTCCTGCCCTTCATCATTTTGGCAAAGGCCTCCTGTATCTTCATCTCCGTTCTTGTATCGATGGAGGATGTGGCCTCGTCAAGTATCAGCATAGGTGGCAGACATAGCATTACCCTTGCTATACACAGAAGCTGTTTTTGTCCCTGGGAGAGATTTCCCCCATCCTCTCCGATTTCAGTATCATAACCCTTCGGAAGACGCATGATAAAACTGTGGGCATGCGCCGCCTTGGCGGCAGCTATTACCTCATCTTTGGTTGCATCCGGCTTGCCGGTAGTAATATTTTCCATTATGGTACCGGATTTCAGCCACGTCTCCTGCAAAACCATTCCATAACTGTTACGGAGACTTTTACGGGTAACATTCCTGATATCCTTATTCTCAACAAGGATTCCTCCTTCATCCACGTCATAAAATCTCATTAAAAGATTAATAACTGTGGATTTACCGCAGCCTGTAGGGCCTACAATGGCAATTCTTTGTCCGGGCTTAACCTGAAGATTCAGATTTTTAATTAATTCCCTGCTTTTATCGTAGGAAAATGACACATTACGAATATCTATTTTTCCCTGACCTTTCTCCACTATAAGCTCGTCATCCGCATCGGAAGAAAGGGGCTTTTCTTCTATTAAATCCAGTATTCTGTCAGCGCAGGCAAGAGCATTTTGAAGTTCCGTAACCACTCCCGAAATTTCATTAAAGGGCTTGGTATATTGTTGTGCATAACTTAAGAAAGCTGACAACTGACCCACGCTGAAAGCCCCCTTTGTTGCAATGGAGGTAAATGCTCCCGTCAGACATACCAGGGCATACACAAGATTATTGACAAACCTTGTTGAAGGATTGGTTATGGAAGAAAAAAAAGTGGCATCCAATGAATATTTCTGTAGTTTTCTGTTGATTTCATCAAATTTCTCCAGTGACTCATCCTCATGTCCGTATGCCTGTACCACCTTCTGATTGCCTATCATCTCGTCAATGAATGCGGTTTGCACCCCTCTTGTCTCTGACTGTTTCTGAAACATTCTGTAGGTCTTTTTGGCAACAAAGGCTGCAACGAAAAACGACAGTGGGGTGATAAGCACAACCACCAGTGTTATCTTCCAATTAATGCTTATCATGAAAATAAGCGTTCCAAGAATTGTCATTACACCGGTAAAAAACTGTGTAAAGCCCATCAGCAGTCCGTCGGCAAACTGGTCCACATCAGATATTACCTTACTTACTATCTCTCCTGTAGGATGGGAATCCGCATATCTTACCGGAAGGTTCTGAAGTTTATTAAAAGCATCCCTGCGGATATCTCTGACAACACAGTAGGTTATTTTATTGTTACAGATGTTTAATATCCATTGCAGTAATGCCACCACAGCCATTGTAATAAGAATAATTACAATAATGTGCATTATTCCCGTAAAATCCACATTGCCTCTGTCGATTATTTTATCTATTGCCCTTCCCTGTAAAACCGGTATATACAACTGTCCTGCCACGGTTATCAGTGCCAGCACTACGGAAAGAATCATGTAAAAAGCATATCTGGATAAATATTTTAAAACTCTTTTAATTGTGGAGGATTTGTTCTTCATTGTGCACCTCCTGAGGCCTTATTGCTGTCGGTGTTATAAATTTCCCTATATACCAGACAGTCTTTTAAAAGCTCTTCATGTGTTCCCATACCCGCTATTTTTCCATCCTCCAGAACTATTATCCTGTCTGCATTACGGAGGGAAGCTGTTCTCTGGGAGACAATAAATGTGGTAAGGCTGCCACCCAGTTCTTTAATTGCTTTGCGTAGTTTTGAATCTGTAACATAATCCAGGGCCGACGCGCTGTCATCAAGAATAAGAATCTGAGGATTCTTAACCAGTGCTCTGGCAATGGTAAGTCGTTGCCTTTGTCCTCCTGACAGGTTTCTGCCGCCTTGGGCAACATCATAATCCAGCCCACCTTCTTTATCCAGAACAAATTCCTCTGCCTGGGCGTCCCGGAGTGCCTTCATAATCTCCTCATCCGTAGCATCAGCCTTGCCCCAGCGTATATTATCCCTTATGCTTCCGTTAAAAAGCACGGCTTTCTGCATTACAATACCTACAAGCCCCCTAAGGTCTTCTTTGGTATATTCCTTGACATTAATTCCGTTTACTATAACTTCCCCGGCAGTGGCATCATAAAATCTGGGAATCATATGGACCAGAGAGGATTTACCTGAACCGGTGCCTCCTATAATCCCCACTGTTTCTCCCTTTTTCACCCTAAAATCTATATCAGACAGGGATTCTGCCCCGCCGTTCTTATATGTGAGGGACACATTTCTAAATTCCACGGCATACTCTGACCCTCCAAAGCTGGTGGTAGTCTTAGGAAACTCCATGGTTGATTCGGTATCAAATACCTCCTGAATTCTTCTGGCGGAAGCCAGTGCCTTGGTAATCTGTATAATGAGATTTGCCAGTTTTACCAGTTCAACCAGTATTTGTGACATGTAATTAACCAAAGCTACAACCTGACCCTGTTTCAATATTCCGTTGTCAACCTGAATGGCTCCGGTATATATAAGTACCACCATTGCCACATTGACCACCACAAAAGTAACCGGGTTCATAAGAGCTGATATTTTACCTGCAAAAAGCTGTACCTTTGTCAACGCCAGATTGCTTTCATTAAATGTGTCAATCTCATCCTGCTGCCGGTTAAAAGCCCTGATAACTCTGGTTCCGGTAAGATTTTCCCTGGTAAGCTTAAGTACACGGTCCAGGCCTGCCTGAACTTTTTTGTATAAAGGTATGGTTGCCAGCATTACCGCAAACACCACCACCGTCAGTGCCGGAATAGCCACACAGAATATTAACGCACACTTAACATCCACGGTAAATGCCATAATCATTGCACCGAATACAATAAAGGGTGAACGAAGGAAAAGCCTCAGAACCATATTAACGCAGCTCTGCACGGAATTAACATCGCTTGTCATTCTGGTAATCAGCTTCGAGGTGCCCGTTTCATCTATTTCACTGAAAGAAAGCCCCTGAATATGCCTGAATAAAGAATACCTTAACTCCGTGGCAAATCCGGTTGCCGCCTTTGCTGCAAAATACTGTGCCGTCAGGGAACAGGCCAGCCCCACTACTCCCAACAGCACCAGAATAAGAGCCCTTGTTATAATATAATTCCTGTCGCCACCTGCAATTCCGGTATCAATAATAGCCGCCACAACCAACGGCACAATCAATTCAAAGGCTGCCTCCAGCAATTTAAACAAAGGCCCTAAAATCGTTTCTTTAATGTAATTCTTAAGATAAATCAGTAATTTCTTCACGTCTGCTTCCTACACTTCATCAAATCTGGTCTTGAAATAATTAAGTATTATATCAACACATTTTTCATATGTAAATACCCCTGTATTAAGACACAAATCATAATTATACGGATTCTCCCAATCCCTTCCCGTATGGTATTTATAAAATTCCCGACGGTATCTGTCAGTTTTCAGTATATACTGCTCTGCCCTGACCTCATCAAATCCGGTCAGTTCCATCTCACGTTTTATTCTCTGCTCCATGGGTGCATGAAAAAACACGGTTATAAGTTTCGGATGATCCTTAAGGATAAAATCTGCTGCCCTTCCTATGCATATCAGAGATTCATTGGCGGCTAATTCCTTAAGTACCTTGGCCTGATAGTTAAACAGATTCTCATTGGAGGTGAAATCATCACTGTCGGGACCGATTAACTCTCCCTTATATACTTTTCTGGAAACCTTATACAGCAGACTTTGTTTCATATGTTCATCTGCCTTGGCAAAAAGCTCTTCGTTAATTCCGCTGTCATCCGATGCCAGCCTGAGTAAATTTCTGTCATATACGTTTACTCCCAGACGTTCTCCCAGAATTTTACTGATGCTGGTGGCACCGCTTCCGCAGGTTCTTGTAATGGCAATCGCAAAATTTTCCATAAGCCTCACTCCGTTCATTTATAGATATTAAAAGTATACCATATTTTTATAAAAAATAAAATGTAATTGACAATTTTTAGTATACATAGTAACATTCTTCATGAAATTAGTTCACTTTATTAACTTTTTTATGAGAGGAGTACCGTTAATGGACATACCTGAAAATCTCAGGAAGGATTTGCTGGAGGCATATATTCAGGTTTCAATGAAGCTGTGGAACCAGCGTGCAGTAAAATACATGCCTTATAATGAGGCATTAATCTGCCACATTCTGTATATGCAGCGTTCTGCTCATCCCGAGACACCTTATATGAATGTAAAACAGCTTTGTGAGACCACAGGCATTCTTAAATCCCAGATGAATAAAACTCTGAATTCCCTTGAAAAGTCCGGCATGATTAAGAAGGAACAATCCACCAAAGACAGGAGGGTTATTCATGTTACTTTGAATGAATCCGGCCCGGACCTCTATGAAAAAGAGCAACAGAACATATCTGGGCTTGTGGACAGAATGATTAATAAATTAGGCCTGGAGCGTTCATATGAGGCAATTTCCATTTTCAACGATATTGCTTCAGAAATATCTCTCGTCACCAAAGAAAGGTAGAATTATATTATGGCAGTAAAAATATTATGTGATTCTTCAGCGGATTTATCCATTGAAGAAATAAAGGCTATGGACCTTCTGTATGTTCCCATTCCGGTTATTTTCGGAGACAAAACATATATCGAGGGCACCAATATCACCAAAGATGAATATTATAACATGTTGGAAAACAATCCTGAATTTCCCACCACTTCCCAGCCTTCACCGGCTGAGTTTCTGGACTTATTTGAGGAAGCCGCCGAAAAAGGTGATGAAATAGTTGCTATTCTTATTTCAGAAACATTAAGCGGAACATTTCAAAATGCAAATCTTGCCAAAAATATGGCTGCCTATGACAAAATATACCTCATAGACAGTTTTAACCTGGCCGCCTCTACGAGAATATTAATTGAGACCGCCGTTAAATTAAGAGATGAGGGTTGTGCTGCTTCTCTTATAGCCGACAAAATCAATGAGCTTAAGCACCGCACACATATATATGCGGCCCTTGATACCCTTGAAAATCTTTACAGAGGCGGAAGGCTTACCAGAGCTGCCGCCGGCATAGGTGAACTGGCTAAGCTCAAGCCGGTGGTAACTCTCAATGAAGAGGCCAAAGTGGCAGTATGTCACAAAGCAATAGGCAAAAACAAAGCCTGCAATTATATAATTAAGCTTTTCGACAAAACGGACATTGATGAAAATTATCCTGTATATTTCATATATTCCAAGGATTCCTCCAATGCAGAAATGCTTAAATCCAGAATGTCTGCCGCCGGCTATCCAACGGATAACTGCAAGTCCTATAATCTTGGACCGGTACTTGCCACACATGTGGGGGTAGGTGTATTCGGAATTGCCTTCGTGGAAAAATAGTCATTAAAAAAACTGCCGGATTCCGGCAGTTTTTATCTGTTATTTGGTATGCTGCATTCCGGTATGGTCAATCTCATAATTATCGGTATATATCAGTTGGGAAACCGGCACTATCTCATATCCCATTTCCTTTAATCCGATTATAACCCTTTCAAGAGCGTCTTTAGTATATTTGGCACCATTGTGCATCAGAATGATTGCACCGTTTTGTAAATTCTTATGTTTTAGTACGGTATTAACTATATTGTCTGCACCGTAATCCTTCCAGTCAAGGCTGTCAACAGACCATTGTATTGTATAGTAACCGCATTTTTCCGCCGCCTTAATTAGGGTGTCATTATAGTCACCATAGGGCGGTCTGAACAGGCACATAGATTCTCCTGTAAGACTTTCCACCCGGTTATGTACCTTCATTATTTCATCCACGCATTCATCAAAGGAAAGTCTGCTCATCTGCTTATGATTTTCACTGTGATTACCCAAATCGTGACCTGCCGCTTTAATGGCTTTTACATCCTCCGGATATTTTTCCACCCAGCCACCCGTCATAAAAAAGGTTACTTTAACATCATATTTTTCCAGAATCCCCAGAATTATTTCCGTATCCTCATTCCCCCATGCCGCATCAAAAGAAAGGGCCACTTTTTTCTCATCAGTACCTACACTGTAAATAGGGATTTCTTTAGACTGTTTACCTGTGGTAACTGCTTTATCCGAAGATGCCAGCACTGCCGTAACTGCTATGGCAATTACGGCAAATAAAATCAGAAAAACAATATTTTTTTTCATAATTCCACCCAATATTATGTATTGGTAAATTATATGCCGGAATTTCAGAAATATCTCTTGATTATATACCTGCTGCGCCCCGTCTTCTTGGCCTCATACACTGCAGAGTCTGCCAGTCTGAACAATTCTCCGTATTCTGTATTATCCGTCATGCAGTATGCTGCACCTATACTTGCACTAATCTGGGTAATTTTGCCGTTAAAACTATAACTGTCCTTCAGTTTCTCAATAGCCCATTCTAGTTTATCTTCAAGAGTTTCTATAGGAATGTTTTTTACAAAAACTCCGAATTCATCCCCGTTAAACCTTCCGATATAGTCATAATTTGAGAAGATAACCTGAAGCTTTCTGGCAGTGTCCTGTATAGCTTTGTCTCCTATTCTTCTGTCCATATTTTCATTAATTGATTTAAAATGGTCAAGATCAATTATTATAAAGGCATCATTCTTGGCTGAATGCTCTTTCAGGTATTTGTCCGTGGTATTCTTAAGTCCCTGCTCTGTAAGAAGACCTGTCAAATCATCCGTACTTACTATATTTTCCGTCTGTTCCTTATCCTTCATCATTTCATTTATATTGATTATTTGGCACATAATTGATATTACCCTGCCATCTTCACCGATAATCGGCACAGCATTAATTTTGCACCAGACGTAGCTTCCGTCTGATTTTCTGACTCTGATACTCTTTGCAACCGGAGTTTTCTTATTGAGTATTTGCTGTGCTCCATCTCCGGTTTTTATGCGGTCTTCGGGATGTACACCCCATATATTCTGTACATTTTCAATAGTAATTTCGGATATTTTCCTGTTTAAATCCCATCCGAGAAAATTCTGTTCATTTCCTGTTACGATGCACACATTATTAGCAAGGTCAAATTCATATAAAAGTTCATCCGCACTTTCAATCAGGGCATTCATTTTCTTTCGTCTGATTTCTATCTCATTAATCTGATTCTTATATGCTTCGGTTTTAATTTTTTCGGTATCGCAGAATAACAGTGCCGTAACCACTTTGTGTCCGTTTTCTTCCAGAACTCTGAAATTAAACGTGTACCAGTTCGTTTCGTCACAGGGATCAAAATTCAAGGTATCAAGGGTTGCCTTTAAGTGAATGTCTATCTGCGTACCCGGCTCACTTCTTTTAAATGCTTCCAGTGAACAATATTCAATAAATTCCTTTCTGTCTGAGGCGTCTGTATATGGCAGAAGTTCTTTGTCACAGAATTCTTTCCAGCCGGTATCCAGACTTCGGATTTCTATCATTCCCTGTTCATTGCTGTCCACTGCATACATTGCACCGTTTTCCGTATCAATTTTCAGAGCTGCCATATATGTGTCTGAAACAGCGCAGCATAAGAATTGCTGGGATGCAATAAGTTCGTTGGCAAAACGGTCTTTCTGCTCAATATATTCACGTTCCCTGGTCATGACATCCGTATCATCTATGTTAGTTATAATGGCCACCTTTTCTTCATTGACCATTGCAATATTAATACGTATTGTATAATAGAACTCCTTATCTGATGGGATTCTTTTGTATGTATCATAGAAGCTCTTATAATGATACATAAAGCTTTCTCCCACCTGTGCATCCATCAGACGTTCTTTCCTGCCTATTGATACAAGACGGGGCTTATCTTCAGGGGACAGGAAGGATAAGAAATACTTAAACAGCTCATCCCATTCCATGTTGGTGGGTTTTTCTGCTATCTTACCGTCTTCAATGACATAAAACACACTTTCCCAGGTCTTAAGGTTAAGCTTCATTACATCTGTCATATTTTCCAGTATGGCATTCATTAACAGTTCTTCCAGATTCTCATTCTGCTGGGTGGTTTCCTGCAGCTTCTGATTCTGTTCCTGTAAAGCTCTGATGCTCTCATCTATATTTTTAATTTTACCTACATAGGATATCAGATTATCTTTTTCATCCCGCAGTGGTATCATAGTGAGTTCACACCATATGTATTCCCCGTTAATGCATCCAAGCTGGGCAACAACGCTGTCTATTCCTTTAACTGAAAGGGTCGGAGCATATTTTTCGTATATTTTATCCACATCATCCGGGTGCACATGAAGAGCCTTCATCATGTTGTCGAAGGTAAGGCTGTCTATGTATCCGGGTATTTCCCACCCAAAGGTTTCTTTAATTTTATCCGAAGATATTCCGGAATTGTCCATGGTGCTTATTTCATAAATCATATCTTCGTAATTATCCGTTACAAGCTGATAACGCTTTTTCTGGATAAGCATAAGGTGGGCTTCCTCCCTGTGCTTTTGGGCATGATGATGATTAATCAGTATTACATATACAAAAATTCCTATAACAAGCAAAGCCGTAAACCCGGAAATAATCAGTACATAACGGTATTTATATACTGTATCGGCAAAATCCAGTTCATAACGATATTTAATGTTTTCCCTTACAATAATGCCTTCCAGCTGTTCATCCGTTATTCCTGAAATTGCCTTATCAAGAACGCGAATAAGCATTATGCTGTCTTCCCTGGACATACCCGTATTCTGAAAAGATACCGTGGCAAAGCACAACTCATCTTCAAGGCCCTCTGCCGGTATTATGGTGAGATTCTCGTATACCGGCTTTGCCATTAAATAGTCCACTGTGTACTGGTTATGCAAAAGTACATCTGCCTCACCGTCACATACAGCCCCAAAGCACTCCTCGACCGTTTCATATACAATTACTTCAAAGTTTGGATACTTCTTTTTCAATTCATATATAATATTGTCGGAGCCTGTTGAAATGGCAACTTTCATATCTGAATTTTCATAAAATTCCAGGTCCTTATCTCCTACAAACACCTTCTGGCTTGACAGATATGGTGCGCTTAAGGAAAGTCCGTTTACTTCTTTATTGACATCATTATTTTCAACACCGGACACGAGGTCAATATCATTGTCAATAAAGAACTGTGCAGAAACTTCACCTTTGGGAAGGGGAACATATTCAAATTTAAGTCCGGTCATCAGTGCGATTTTATCAAATATTTTTCTGGATATTCCCGCAAACTCCCCTGTATTATCACTGGTAAAAGAAAGAGGAATTCTGCCCTGTATATATGCAAGTCTTAAGGTGGGACAATTATTTATAAATTCCTGCTCCTCTTTTGTAAAAAACTGCATTCCGTAGGCCGGAAAATATTCTCTTTCCAGCTTGTTAATTTCATTGGGATATGTATTAATCACCTGCTCCATTGCCGTATTCAGATTATAGAGGAATTCCGTATTATCCTTATACGTCAGATAGTACATGGGGGCAGAATAAAATTTTGAAATAACATTATAATCCTCCGTTACAGCCATAAGGGAAGTGACAGAACAATCCGTTTCTCCTGTCAGCATGGAACGTACTGCCTCCTCCGGTGTATCATAATACACAGGCACAAGGTTAATGCCGGTTGCATTCATGTACTCTAAAAACTCTTCCGTAATGGGATAATTATAAGCAAGGGCAACTGTTTTGCCCTCAAGCTGTTCGTAATCCATGTAACCGATGGCATCATTCCCGGCCTTTGATACAAGAGCATAATACCCTGTTCCCATTGAAAATGTACTGTAATCATACTTTGAGAGTCTGTCTGCATTCATCAGGCAGGGAGCAATCAGATCTATTTTCTCCTCGGCCAGCATATTAAGTCCCTCATCAAAGGAATTTATGTCCACATATTCGTATTCCCATCCGGTAAAGGATGCAATCAGATTAAGGTAATCCACATTATATCCCAGATGTTCCCCGTTATCACCATAGAACTGGAATCCCGACATCGGGAAAAATCCTACTTTAACTGCCTCATCCTCATCCCCTGATACGTTAACCGGAAAAATACCCAACAGTCCCACGGACAGTATCAATACCATTATTAATGAGATAAAATTCTTCTTGAAAACTTTCATATGCGAAACCGCCTTTTGTTCTGAATATAATCATTAAAAGACTGAATCCTATACAATAACAGGATTCAGTCCTTTTAAAACGTACTACTAATGTCTTGAATTTCCGCAGGCACAGGTTCCGATATAATTTCGGTTTATCCTGTTACATACCGTACATTTCCATTCAGTAGGAGAAATCTGAATAAATGTATCTTTGGCATTGCGTGAAGATACAGGCATTGAAATATCAGGCTCTCCCTTATATGCTGCAGCTTCCTCTGCCGCTCTTGCAGCGGCAATATCAAAATCAGGTGAATTAAAATCAGTAATATTCTTCTCTTTGGATATATCGTCTGTGTAGCTTGGAATTACGCTGACATGTGACGGACTTACTCTCTGTTCGACATTTCTGCCTCTGTTATCAATTATTGTACTTTCAGCCCTGCTGTTATTATCTGCCGCACTGTTTCCGCAGGCACACATACCCACATATCTCGGATTGGACCTTCCACATATCTTACATACCCATTCAGAACCGCCAAGGGAATGATTTATAACTCTCTTATCGGTACCGGAAGGTGTCCTGTTCTCATATACGTCCTCAAGGAATGGGTCTTCGTCAATCCTGGGTGCAACAGGTGTAACCGGCGTGGTAGGTGCCATTGGCGTAACCGGAGCCACCGGAGTAGCAGGCGGAATCGGAGCAATAGGAGTATCCTCTTCCTTCTTAGGCTCATTATACGGTACAAATGCCGTACGGGCACTGTAAAAATCAAAAACCGGCTCTTCCTTAGGTTCTTCTTTAGGTTCTTCTTTAGGCTCTTCCTTAACCTCATTCACAACAGGCTTTGGTTCGCTGAATGCTGGTGCCGCATCTAATGCTACATCCTCCGCCGTAGCCGCTGCAGCTTTCTGAGCTCCCAGCTTTCCGATTTCTTCCCTGACTACAGAGGAAATAATGCCTATCAGTTCTTCGCTGACTAATTTCTCAGGTTCTATAAATGCTTCTGATTTCCGTTCTTCTTCATGTGCCGTATTAAACTTGGGAACCTCCTGTGCTGCCTGAACGTACTCTTCAACAATGTACTTCTGATTCTGACTCATCTTGAGATTCCTGATAATATTGGCAATGCCTATAAGACCGAAGCCAAGAAAAACTGCAAGAAACAATACGAAAAATGCCTGATTCCTTGACTCTTCAAAAAGCGTCCAGCTCCATGCAGCCGAAGCGAGCATAAATATTATGGCAAAAATTAAAAGTACTGTCCCAAACCCCGATTTACATTTGTTCTTTTTAGTAGTTACTACGTATTTTTTCCTTAATTCCCCGTTATTTTGTTCCATACCTGTGTCTCTCCTTTTAGCGTATTAAGCAGTATCAACTAATATATATTTATATTAATATTTATGCGGGCAAAAGTCAATATCTGACACCTTTTTATGGAATTAAATATTAAAAGCTTCCATACCGGGATAGGGTGCAATTCTGCCAAGGCTGTCCTCTATACGTAACAGCCTGTTATATTTGGCTACTCTGTCTGTTCTGCAGGGTGCTCCGGTTTTAATCTGACAGCAGTTAAGGGCTACCGAAAGGTCCGCAATGGTTGTATCCTCTGTTTCTCCTGAACGGTGGGACATTACGGCAGTATACCCGTTTTTGTGGGCCAGCTTAACAGCTTCAAGGGTCTCCGATACCGTTCCTATCTGATTCAGTTTTATAAGAATGGAATTGCCACAGCCTTCGTCAATTCCTTTTCTCAATCGTTTTGTATTGGTTACAAACAAATCGTCTCCCACCAGTTGGACCTTATTCCCCAGGCGGTCAGTAAGCTTTCTCCAGCCCTCCCAGTCTTCCTCATTCAGTCCGTCCTCAATGGAATAAATGGGATATTTGTTACACAGTTTTTCATACAGGTCAATCATTTCATCCGTGCTTCTGCATACCCTGATTCTGACTGTATCCGGCACTGCAGCTTCTCCTTTGTGTTCTGTCTGATTCTGTAAAACGATACTTTCCCCGGGGAAATAATACATACCGGAATTGTCCTCATATAATTCCGATGCTGCCGCATCCATTGCAAATACTATGTCTTTGCCACATTCATATCCCGCAGCCTCCACAGCCCTCGTAAGATAATCAAATACCATAAAAGCATCCTTTAAATCAGGAGCAAATCCGCCCTCGTCCCCTACTGCAGTGCTTAATCCGTCTTTTTCCAGAATTTTTTTCAGGGCATGATATACTTCCGTTCCCATTCTTAAGCCTTCCGTAAAACAGCAGGCTCCCACAGGCATAATCATAAATTCCTGAAAATCCACGGTGTTTTTGGCATGAACACCACCGTTTAAAATATTCATCATGGGTACAGGCATACGATTCCCGTTAATTCCTCCTATAAACCGGTATAAAGGCATATTGCAGGATTTTGCACCTGCCCTGGCCGCAGCAATGGAAACCGCCAGTATGGCATTGGCACCCAGATTGGATTTATCCATTGTATTATCTGCCTCTCTCATGGCCATATCTATTCCATATATATCTAAAGCATTCATTCCCTCTATTGTCTTTTTAATTTCCGTGTTTATATTGTCCACGGCTTTTTGTACACCTTTGCCCATGTATCTTTTGTCATCAAAATCCCTTAATTCCAGTGCCTCATGTTCACCGGTGGAAGCTCCGCTGGGAGCAATTCCCCTTCCCACACTTCCGTCGGACAAAACCACCTCTGCCTCGACGGTGGGATTACCTCTGGAATCCAGTATTTCACGTCCTTTTACATTCTGAATAACAATATTGTACATACTCTGCCTCCGCATATATTCTTTTCTAGAATTTTCTCCCAAAAGTTTTCTTCATATTCAGAAAAGGAATTTATTATTGCAGGATATTTTTCCCAATGTTATTATTTAAAATTGTACAGAAGGAGTATAAGTATGCGTAAGAATAAAAAAGCAATCAAAAAAGCCCTGTGGGCAGCTTTTCCCCATACCATCCCCATAATGGCCGGATTTTTGTTCCTGGGAATAAGTTATGGCATATATGCCGCCGCTTCAGGATTTCATTTTATATATCCCATGGTAATGAGTTTTACGATATACGGAGGTTCTCTGGAATTTGTAGCGGTTTCCATGCTGATGGGAAGCTTTGCACCAATCCAGACGCTGATGGTATCTGTGCTTATTCAGGCCAGGCATCTGTTTTACGGCATATCCATGCTGGATCGTTTTAAAGGAACAGGCTTAAAGAAATTCTATCTGATATTCGGCCTGTGTGATGAGACATTTTCCATAAATTATTCCACAGAGCCGCCGGAGGGTGTGGACAAAGGCTGGTTTATGTTTTTTGTGACTTTACTTAATCAGCTCTACTGGGTAACTGGTGCTTCTCTGGGAGGAATACTGGGTTCACTTATTCAGATTGATTTAAAGGGAATTGAATTTGTTATGACTGCCATGTTCACCGTAATTTTTCTGGAACAGTGGCTCAAAGAAAAAAGACATATATCTGCCCTTATAGGAGTTATTGCATCCATTGTATGCCTTATTATATTCGGAGCAGATAATTTTCTGATTCCCACCATGATATGTATCATACTGTTTCTGTCGGTTTTAAGGAAACCTATTGAGAAAGCAGGTGATTCACAATGACGGTATTACAGGAAATTATTACCATATCCATGTGTGTATTGGGAACAATGCTTACCCGTTTTCTGCCTTTTATTATTTTCAGGTCCAATAAGCCTACACCCAGATATATACAGTACCTTGGGAAGGCGCTTCCTTCTGCAATATTCGGAATGCTGGTAATATACTGTCTCAAGGAAGTAAATATACTTACGGGCTTTCACGGAATCCCCGAGCTGGTAGGCATATGTGTAACCATAGGGCTTCACCTGTGGAAAAGAAATATGCTTATATCCATCGCAGGAGGCACTGTCTGCTATATCATACTGGTTAATTTTGTGTTTTAGAACGGATTAAATCCTTTATTACCTCAGATGCAATAATAAGTCCTGCCACTGCCGGAGCAAAGGCATTGGAGCCGGCCTTGCATTTTTCTTCCTCACATACTCCGGGTTTAACAGGATTTTCCGTGGAATATACTACCTTAAGTCCGGTTATTTCCCGTTTCTTTAATTCCCTCCGCATAACTTTCGCCAAAGGGCATACGGAGGTATCATATATATCGGACACCTTAAAATCCATGGGATTCATTTTATTGCCGGTCCCCATGCTGCTGATTATGGGAGTTCCTGCCTGCTTTGCCATAACTGCAAGGTGAATTTTGGCAGTAACCGTATCAATGGCATCCACAATGTAATCGTACCGGCTAAAATCGAATTCATCACTATTTTCCGGAAGGAAAAAGCATTTGTGCTTATGCACTTTGCACTCCGGATTAATATCCAGAATTCTCTCCTCCATTACGTCTGCTTTGTCCCTTCCCAATGTGGAATGTAAGGCTATTATCTGTCTGTTAAGATTGGTAAGGCTCACCTTATCATTGTCTATTATATCAAGTTCACCTACCCCGCTTCGGGCAAGGGCTTCTATTACATGTCCTCCCACACCTCCGATGCCGAATACGGCAACTCTGCATTGTGACAGGGCAGTTATTCCTTCAAATCCTATCAGTAATTCTGTTCTTGAAAACTGATTAATCATAGCATTCCTCTCTAATTATCTGGTAATCAATTCCTTGGTACGCCATTTTCCGCTCTTCCATCTTAAGAACATTCCCACGGCACGACAGCACTCATCCGCCGCCAGACCTATATACGCTCCCACTACCATTAATTCCAGTCTGATTCCGAACAGATATGTTCCCCCTACAGTACACAAAAACATAAATATTGCCGCAATAATAGTTGTAAATACTGCATCTCCGCTGGTCTTAAGCGCCTGTCCGAATACCAGATTGCTTACTCTTCCCACTTCCAGTGCCACATCAATCCATAACAGTTTGGTTACAATGGAAATCATTGCAGGATCTTTTGTAAATAATTTCATAATCCATGGTGAAAAGATGGCCAGAAGACTTTCCACTGCCGTTGCAACTATTATTCCCACAACTGCTGCTTTTTTGGTTCCCCTGTCACAGGCATCGTATTCTTTTGCTCCTATTCTCCAGCCTGTTAAAATAGCATTAGCCTGGGCCAGTGCCGCACCTACGCAGTAGGAAAAATTCGTAAGCTGTGCAGTATAGGACCGTGCAGTTACATTCATTCCTTCCTTATCCATCTGGTTAAGGAATCTAATCATAAGTGTCATCGCTATATTATACATGGCAGTTTCCAGTGCAGAGGGCAGTCCCACTCTGATAATCTGAACAAATACCTGTTTAATGGGAAGTCTGTTCTTATCTGCCCTGGCATGCACAAGTCTAATTGAAGTAATAAGAACGATTACCAGATTAACCAGCCTTGAGATAACCGTAGCAAGAGCCACTCCCGCAACTCCCCATTCAAACACAAACAAAAACAGGGCATTCAATCCCAGATTTACCACATTGGCTATAATGGTTGCCGCCATAGGCTGTTTGGTATATCCAAAGGCTCGGACATAGCTTGAAAAAATTGGAATCAGTGCATTAAGAAATACACCTCCGCCAACTATTGTAAGATAGTCCCTGGCATAGTCCATCAGATTCTCTGCTACACCTACTACCTCCAGCACGTTCCCTGCAAAGAAGAACAGAAAAACTGAGAATGCTATGCCCAGAATACCGTTAAAAACAAGGCCTATCTGCCTTGCCTGGTATGCAATACCTATTTTACCGGCACCAATGTACTGTGTCATAACAGCAATCATACCGGATGATATTATTGAGAACATGATAATAAATATACTTATATATGTATTGGCAGTTCCTACGGCACCTACGGCCTCATCATTAAGTGAGGACAACATAAGTGTATCCACCATTCCTGCAAGCATAAAACATAATGTCTCCAGACATATGGGGATAAATAACTGTCTTAAATTTTTACGCTGTGGGCTATTATCCATAACAAAACCTTCCTTAAATATTTTCCTGTCACATTATACCTTATTAATTCGTAAAATTAAAGATTGTTAATATTTCATTTTCATGGTATTCTATAGGGTAGTTATGTTTGCAAGATAAAATATTCAGATAAGGATAGGAAACAGATGAAGATAGGTTTTGATAATGAAAAATATCTTAAAATGCAGTCAGAACACATTATGGAGCGTATTAAGAAATTTGACAACAAGCTGTACCTGGAATTCGGTGGTAAGCTTTTTGATGATTTTCATGCTTCCCGTGTTCTCCCGGGTTTTGCGGCTGACAGCAAACTCCAGATGCTTATGCAGCTTGCAGATCAGGCTGAAATTGTAATGGTGGTCAGTGCCGAAGATATCGAAAAAAATAAAATCCGCGAGGATTTAGGAATCACTTATGATAATGATGTAATCCGTCTGATTGACGAATTCCGCTCCCGGGGACTCTACGTAGGCAGTGTTGTTTTAACCAAGTACACAGAACAACGCAGTGCGGTTTTATTCCAGAACAGGCTGGAAAATCTGGGAATTAAAGTATACCACCACTACATTATTCCCGGATATCCTACCAATGTTCCGGGTATTGTCAGTGAAGAGGGTTACGGTAAAAATGACTATATCGAAACTACAAGACCTCTTGTTGTAATTACAGCTCCGGGACCGGGAAGCGGTAAGATGAGCACATGCCTTTCCCAGCTCTACCATGAGCATAAGCACGGAATCCGTGCAGGCTATGCCAAATATGAGACATTTCCTATATGGAATCTTCCTCTTGATCATCCGGTTAATCTTGCCTATGAGGCTGCCACTGCAGATTTGAACGATATTAATATGATTGACCCGTTTCATCTTAAGGCATACGGAATTACCACTGTTAATTACAACCGTGATGTGGAAATATTTCCGGTACTGAATGCCATGTTTATGAAAATATACGGAGAAAGTCCTTATGCGTCACCTACGGATATGGGGGTCAATATGGCAGGCAACTGCATTATTGATGATGAGGTATGTCGTGAAGCTTCCCGTCAGGAAATTATCAGAAGATATTATCAGGCTGTTGCCGGAGTTGCAGAAGGCAGCCGTGAACAGGATGAAGTTAATAAGATTGAGCTTCTTATGAGCCAGGAAAACCTCAATGTCAATGACAGAAGCACAGTTACTCCCGCTCTGGAAAGAGAAGCCCGCACCGGTGCTCCTGCCGTTGCCATTGAACTTTCGGACGGCAGAATAATCACCGGCAAAACAGGAGACTTACTTGGAGCCAGCTCTGCTGCACTGGTCAATGCCCTCAAGGAGCTTGCCGGTATAGAACATGAGAGTATGATTCTTTCTCCTGCTGCCATTACGCCTATACAGAAATTAAAGACCCAGTATCTTGGAAGCAAAAACCCCAGACTGCACACCGATGAGGTTCTGATTGCTCTTTCTGCCACTGCTGCGGATAATGACATTGCCGCATTGGCATTAAAACAGCTGCCTAAGCTTAAGGGTTGTCAGGTACATTCCAGCGTAATACTGTCCGATGCGGACAAAAAGACCTTTAAGAAACTTGAATGTGATGTCACATATGAAGCAAAGACCTGCTGACGCAGGTCTTTATCTTTCATTGTATTCTTCCACAAGTTTGGATAATAGTTCACTATCTAACTCTGCTATTTCCACATAACGTATATTTGCATAAAAATTCAGTCCTTCTCTGATTATATGCTCTGTATTATCAAACCATTGGCCATAGTCAGGGTCACAGCCTCCTGCCAAAAAAACCACCTTGTCATAGTCTGATATAAAGTTATAAATTTCATCATAATCCAGCTTTGCAGGATATCCTTTATGAGAAACATATGTATAAAATTCACCATTGACAAGGGCATAAATCTTTCTGTCCGGCATATAAGCGGACAATTCCGGATTTCCGTCTGAATATGTAACAATTAGTGCATTTTCATCTGTATTCTCTTCCAGATATTCTACTGCCTCTTTCCAGGCGTTAAAATCTTTGCAGTAATCCTGAATCAGATAAATAAATCCCACCGGCACAGTCATTGCTAAAGCAATACATAATATTATGGAATAATTCTTTAAATCCTTTAGATATATTTTTCTGAAAAAATCAGATACTTTTGTAAGTATCGGAGACTTTATTTTAGTCTTATGAATTATTTTTGCGGTTTCAGGTTCCTCATGCCCTGCAATACATGCCGTAAATACAAAGGAGAAAATAAATATGGCCGCACGGTTAGGTAATGTAATCCATAAGGTTTCACAGGTAATGATATAGAAGATTATAAATAAAGCTTCTATAAAAATTGCTCTCGGTCTTTTTATCAGAAGCAGCAGCATTATAATAAAAATAACTTTCAGAGGTAATGCAATCAGTGAAAACCACATTACATCATTGTAATCAAATCCCGTTAAGGAAACTAACGCAATATTATCAAATCCGTTGATAAATCCGTTCAGTATTGAGTCTGCCGTTAATCCACGATTAGCAAAATCCATATTATTACTTAACGAGCCATATACAGCTGCTATAAGAAAAATTACACCGATACCGGCAAACAGCAAACCCAGAATACTTTTAGTGTTATTCTTAAACGTATTTGTTCTGCAGTCTTTAATAAAATCAATAAGCATCAGTATTCCCAGAGCCCCTACCATACCGCACATCATAATATGTGTATTGGCCAACAGTCCCACCATAATGCCATATAATATGGAATATTGTTTTCTTTTTGGATACAACAGTGCTATACAGCATAATAAAAATGGAATAATACAGTAGACACGAGACATAACCGAATTAAAAAATAAAAATCCCGCTGAAAAAACTATTACAGTCTTCAGTATCATATTGAAAGGAAATTTATAGATAATTATAGCTGCCGTAAGTACATTAAATGCCCAGCTTATTAAGGGAAGTATTCTCCAGCTAAAACCCAGATGGGAAAACACATATAAAATAAAGTGCCATAAGGGCGGATGTCCTTCATATTTCATAGCATCGATTATTCCGGCAATACTGTTGTCCCTGGCAATATTCCATGCCTGTGCTTCATCTATCCAGAGTTCATGGTTTAAAGCACCTGCCAGAGTTAATATTGAGTATATAAAAAGAATAACCGTACCGGCAATTTTCTGTCTTTTTGTGTTTTCAACCGAACTAAACATACTTCCCTCAGCTAATCCATTATTTTGATAAAACTTTTTTGCTCCAGCTCTTCTTACCGCATTCCGGACATTTCATATATCTGTTTCTTCCGTAATGGACAGCAAGAAACACTGACCTGATTGTGGGTATGTACCTGTGACCGCAATGGGTACACTCATAATATCCCGCATCTTTTTCCAGCCACAGCGCAACGCAGACTCCCGTTAAGAAAATAATACAGCCTGCGGCTCCCAGAATTATTCTCCATGGGAGACCGCCGTCTGCATATACCGCTGCCGGTATCATAACCCCAAAGGCTGCCGTACATGTACATGCAATTACCGATTCGAGAAACAGTAATCTTCTGTTACTGTTTTCCTCAAGTTCCTTCAAAGCTATTAAATTTTTTTCCGCTGTTTTACTGTAATTTTCCATAGTCAACACCTCACCGCATAATAATTCGTTTACATTGATATCAAGAATTCCGCACAGCTCCAGCATGATTGAAGAATCCGGCATGCTTTTTCCCTCTTGTGTCAAGTAGTTGACAACATTTTCTTAAACTTTTTTCTTCCTCT
>JBJEND010000016.1:0-4209 GCA_051880015.1 Butyrivibrio sp.
AAGCATAAGCCCCGAAGCCAAAAGTGAAAGTATGTATAAAACTGTCATTATTGATTTTCTCCTGTTGTATACGAACGTAAAAATATTATAGATTCATGATATCATTTTTAATTATTAATTGCAACTTTGTTACTTCTTAGTCTTTTGTTCTGATTATAACATAAAAAGGGTCTGCAAGATATCACTTGCAGACCTCAATTATTATACCGGTTTTACTGCTTCTGCTTCACCGGAATCCATATCTCACAATAGTATTTCTCGTCCAGTGTACCATTGGGGTACTTGGTGGGATCATCATACATCTCCACGCAATATCCGGCAGCAAACTCATATTCTTTAAGCGGCGGAAGCCATTCTGTAAATATTCTGGTATTTATATCCTGCAATGCATCAGGCATTGGACCTACGCAGGGAAATACCGCCCATGTGAATTCAGGAATTGTTCTGACGACAAAGCCTTCCGGCACCTCCTTATCAGCTTCGCAGGGATCCGCAATAAGGTATTCAAAGGTATCATTGCCCATCTTTTCATCAATATTAATACCATAAAAACCCCTTACCGTCTTACCTTTGCCGGTGCTAAAGTGTTCCTGCCAGAACTGCGGAACCACTTCCTTGGCATTTTCATAAGAAAATGTCTTTGAATTTGCTATAACTGTAAATGCTTCTTTTTTCTCAATTTTGTAATCCATGAGATATCCTCCTTCTAATGATAACCTGACCTTAAGCGGAGCGAAAGATTTCAGCATCACTTTGTCCTTGCGTGCTGCAGTGGGAGTCACACCATGAAATCTTGAAAAAGCCTTGGTAAAACTGTCCGGTGAATCGTATCCATACTTTACTGCAATATCAATAATTTTTTTATCACCTGTTATCAGCTCATTACCTGCAAGAGAAAGCCGTCTGTTACGGATATACTCTGAGATAGTAAATCCACATAGCATTGCAAACCCTTTCTGGAAATAAAAAGATGAAATATTAACATGGTCTGCAATATCTTCCGTTGTGAGTTCATCAGTGATATGATCCTCAATATACTGTATGGCCTTACTTATTGCTTCAATCCATTCCATATATTTATGACCTCTTTCGTTTCGCTGTAACTATATACTATCAAGTCAGAGAAAAACCTGCCCGATTTTCTTTGCCATCATTTGTCAGATTTACATAATCAGTCACATTTACCTATTTATATTGACTTATAATGTGGTCCGCCACATATACACCGCTGGCTGACGCATGGGATAAGGAATGAGTTACACCGCTTCCGTCACCAATTACATATAATCCCTTGTGATTAGTTTCCAGGTTCTCATCCAGTTCAACTTCCATGTTATAGAATTTTACTTCAACTCCGTAAAGCAGTGTATCATCATTGGCCATACCCGGTGCAATCTTATCCAGTGCATAAATCATCTCCACAATACCGTCTAAAATTCGTTTCGGTAATACAAGACTTAAATCACCGGGAGTTGCGTTAAGTGTTGGGCGTACCGAGCCTTCTTCTATACGCTGTCTGGTGCTTCTTCTGCCTCGTTCCAAATCACCGAACCGCTGTACAATTACACCGCCGCCAAGCATGTTTGACAGTCGGGCAATACTCTCACCATATCCGTTGCTGTCCTTAAAGGGCTCTGAAAAATGCTTTGCCACCAGCAGGGCAAAGTTGGTATTGTTGGTTTTCTTACTTGGGTCCTCAAAGCTGTGTCCGTTAACCGTTACAATACCATTGGTATTTTCATTAACCACAATTCCGTGGGGGTTCATGCAGAAGGTACGCACCTTATCTTCAAACTTCTCAGTGCGGTACACTATCTTGCTTTCATAAAGTTCATCTGTAATATGCTCAAAAATAACAGCCGGAATCTCCACGCGGACTCCAATGTCCACACGGTTGGACTTGGTAGGGATGTCCAAATCCTTACAAACCTCTTCCATCCATTTGCTGCCGCTTCTGCCCACAGAAATGATACACCGGGTACCTTCCGCTTCCTCCTTATCGGTGTATACCCTGTATCCGTCCTCTAACACCTCAACTTTTTGAACAGGTGAATTGAAAAAGAAATCCACCTTTTCCTTCAACATCCCATAAAGGTTCTCCAGCACTACATAATTAATATCAGTACCCAGATGTCTGACTGATGCCTCCAAAAGTGTCAGCTTATTCTGCATACAGACCTTCTTAAAGGATGTTCCCGCCGTGGAAAACATCTTCGTTCCCTGTCCGCCGTATTCCACGTTAATGCGGTCCACATATTCCATCAGTTCTGTGGCCTTCTTCTTGCCAATATATTCGTAAAGTGTACCACCAAAGTCATTGGTGATATTATATTTTCCGTCTGAAAAGGCACCGGCTCCGCCGAAACCATTCATAATTGCACATGTCTTACAGTTAATACAGCTTTTTATTTTATCTCCGTCAATGGGACATTTTCTGTTTTTTAATTCGTTGCCGGCCTCAAACACCGCTATTTTCAATTCCGGCATCTTTTTCACCAGTTCATAAGCAGAGAAAATTCCCCCGGGGCCTGCACCGACAATAATTACATCATATCTCATACTACCAATCTCCCTTTTACAAATAAAAATACGTCCGTTTATTACGGACACATAACACAAAAAGGATACCATAACCGGGGCCAATTTGCAAGGATGGCACTATGACATATTTAAAATGAATTCCAAAGACATTTCATTAAATTCACGCCATTTTTGTATATTGCAGACATGTCCGCAATCCGGAATAATCTGAAGTTCGGCCTCAGGCAGAGTTTTGCATTTCTGTTTGACGCCTTTGATAAACGTATAATCCTCATCACCCGTTATAAATAAAAGATTAGATGCCCAATCTGTCATGTTTTTCAGAATATCCATATCCGCAACAAACAAATCACACCATTCCATAAATTCTTCTTTTCCCAATAATTCGCCGCTTTTCATAAACAGTTTGCGTGAAAACTGATGTGACTTAAATGGTAATAAAAACCGGCTGAACGTCTCCATTAAAAACATATATGGAAAACATTGTTTAATCTTGTTAAAAAATTTGAGAACACATTTCACGAAAGCATTAATTCCCATAATAGGGCCACACAATATAGCACCCTTGACCATTTCCATATGCTTGGACATTATGCCTCCAAACACCATCGTCCCCAGAGAAACACCAACAAAAATCGCCTTCTTTATGTGATTTTCTTTCAGGACATCTACAACTATATCCCCTATTTCTTCAAATCTCCGTATACCTTTACCGGCGATTCCGCAATCAGACTGCCCATGCCCGGGAAAATCAATCAAAAGCAAATTAAATTTGTCTTTAAAGAACCGAATCTGCCGAAACCACATTCCGGTACTGCCGCCAAAACCATGCAAAAAAACAAGCCACTTGCTATTTTCATCTTTAAAATACTTTTCAACATATAGCTGTTCCATTATACATCTGTCCTTTTATCGTAATGTGTTTTATAACTCCTGCTAACCTATTCCGGTTGTCTATGCCTTTGGCCTGCACACCATAACCACATCTGTTATACGAAGCTTCTGATAAACCACTCCCCGTGATACATTTAAAGCTTCCACTGCCATGCCGTCTCCGGTGTAAATTGCCACATGGTATATGCCCAGATATCTGCCATTGGCTTTTCCTCCATAGAAGACCAAATCTCCCGGCTGTAAATCCATTGTACCAAGACTGCATCCGCTTTGCGTAAGCAGTCTTGCCTCCTCTGCTGCCGTAGGGGGATAACCACTTCCAAAACTGATATCCACACCGGCTGCCTGCCAGGCATAATATGCCAGAGAACTGCAATCAAAGCTTGTCCCACTGGTGCGTTTACTCTGGTCATAAGGACATCCTACTTTGGAAAGGGCATAGGATACAACTGCGGACTGTATATCATCTATAGGAATATCTTTCGATGTATCATAATCAATATTTTGTATCACATGTTCAATACAGATAATGTCCGATGTTTTCTCACTTACATTTCCGGCAACATCAATAAAAGTAAACTTATAACAATACTTTCCTTCCTGAGTCTCGGTATAATTACCTGATACCGCTTCTGTTGTACCGTTGTAAGTCCATGTATTAATTGTACTCCACGTTCCATATGTATAAGAATATCTTGACATGGCAACAGAGAACATTCCGCTTCCCATGTCCTGAGCAGAAAAAGAAACACTTCCGTCATTCACTGCCTGCAG
>JBJEND010000017.1:0-4188 GCA_051880015.1 Butyrivibrio sp.
AACACCAGCCTTCCAAGCTGGATACGTGGGTTCGATTCCCATCACCCGCTTTTTTATTTTGTTAACAGATATAAATACCGGCTGGACTTATATAAGACCAGCCGGTTTTTTAAAAAAAGAAAGGCAATTCTATGAAAAAAAGGATTTTTATCATTTTAGGTGCAGTTATATTAATTGCATTTCCGGCAGTGCTTTATTTTTCTATTAATATAATGGGAAAAAATATGTCAGACGGTACATATTATGTAACTGACTGTGAAGAATTTCCGGAGGCATATATTGTAGTTAAAAACGGAACTTTGCAATTTTATAATATAGATTTAAACAAAATATACAGAGAAGAACAGTTTAATTCTATATATGATATGCAGAGTAATGAGAATCTTCAATTTGATACAGGTTACAACAGGGAAGAGTTGTGGGAAATGTCAGATTTAAACAAGATGTATGTGGATAATTTCTATACATATGATGAAGACAGAATAAGTAAAGATGGAACATTCTCATATATTTATAATTGTAAGACCACAGGCAACTTGTTTGGATTATTTCTTAAGTATGATTCCTGGAATAAAACTATTAAAATAAATAATTATCAAATGCAGATATTATTTAAGAAATAGACAGAAGGACATAATATATATATGATTGAAATTAGAAATCTTGGCAGACAATTTGAGGATGCTTCAGGGGAAATATGGCCTGTAAAAGAAGTGAATATTAGTATAGAAGGCGGGGAATTTGTCAGTGTAGTAGGACGTTCCGGCAGTGGTAAATCTACTTTGTTAAAGATGTTAGGAGGACTACTGAAACCTACAAAAGGCAATATACTTATTGATGGGGTTGATTTGTATGGGATGAATGAAAAAGAACTTGCCGGCTACCGCTGCGACAGTATAGGGTTCATCTTTCAGGATTATTTTCTTGAGGAGCAGTACACAGTTTATCAGAATCTGGAAATCGTCCTGATGATTTCAAATATTCCTGGTAAAGACAGACAAAAAAAGATTGAAAAAGCTCTGGATAAAGTAGGTATGCTATATAAAAAAGAATCCTATGTGAAAGTTTTGTCCGGTGGTGAAAAACAAAGAGTATGTATTGCAAGGGCAATTGTAAATAACCCCGGAATTTTACTTGCAGATGAGCCATGCGGTAATCTGGATTATGAGAACGGACAGATTATTATGAGACTTTTAAGAGCGCAGAGTGACGAAGGTAAGACGGTAGTTCTTATTACCCATAATCTGGAGGATGCAAAAATGACGGACCGTATCATTAAAATAAAAGACGGATGTGTTGTAGATAATGAAGATTAGGGACAGCTTTAAGCTTGTAAAATACGAATATCATTATGGAAAAGCAGAGAACATAGCATCCTTTTTAATGAATTCCATTATTTTTACCTGCATTTTATTGTCATTAACAATAACAACGGAATTAAGTAAAGTTTTTAATGACTATATGAGCAAAGCATATCCTGACGGATACATATTCCGGATAAACGGATTTAATGAAAACGATATAAAATGGCTTGAGGAAAGAGGATTTTATGATATAGATTTTTATACTGACGGTACGGGTGGAACCGCAGTGACAAAAGATATAAGCAATATTTGGTCATACAAATTCCGTGTACTGATTTCAGGTAAAGATATATGGAATGAAGAAATTGACGAAATGTTAGAGGTCGTATTGTTTGCCGATATTGTTTTCACAGCAATTACCATAATTTTATGTGTTATTTTTATAAATAGTAATTCTAATTCTTTTTCAATGAAACTGGAAGAACGGAAAAAATATATTGATATGCTGATACAGCTGGGAATGAACAGGGGAAGTTGTATCAGTGTTTTTGTACTCTTTTTTATGACAAGGGTCATGTTTGCGGTGTTATTTTCAATCTGCATTAACGGTATGATTATATGTTTTGTGGATGATTATATCATAAAAATTATGCACATACGGAATGGTTTTTCGCTACTTCGACCTGATATTGCAGGGGCAATTATAATTTTGAGCATTCTTATTATGATAGTTTCCTTTCAAAAGATATGGAGGGAAAAGTATGAGCTTTAAAGATATATGGACACTGGCTTTCAGAAATTTAAAGGCTGGCAGGAAAAACGTATATAAAATAATTTTTGGGATGGGCTGCGCCTGTACGCTGGTGTATTGTTATATTGCCGTTATTTGTTATTTTAATGATTACAAGAAGAATTTTGATGAGAGTTATCAAAATAGCTGTTACTGCTTTTATGAAGAGACAGAGGGAGAAAAAGTTGAAAAAGTATATGACCTGATGGACAGAGTAAACGCACATATGGAAGCTTGCGACGCGGACATGGCAGGCGTTTTTCTTGATATTTGTCCGAATTACGTTGAAGATTTTATATATGTGGATGATATGGTTATTTCCATAAATGAAAAAGCGTATCCGGTAAAGTCATATTTTATCTATAACAGGGAATTTTATCAGAATATAAGTAGTGCATTTGCCCGCATTGACATAGGATATTACAAAAATGAATTTAATGTTTTTCCGAAACACTTGTATGGCGATAATGCGAATATTACCTATATAGGGGAGCCTCCATCCAATCCGGGCGAGATAATGCTTGATGACCATATTCTTAAGGTATATGGAATAGATGCAGAGGACGAAGCCTTAATCGGCGCTGATATTACGTTAATGAATAAGGGAGACATAATTTGTGAAGATTATGTAGTCAGTGGAATTTACAAATCAAAGGATTTATCCCTTCGTGAAGCGGAGGATTCCCATGATTATCATTTGGAGCATATATATATTAATTTGAAGCAGGAGGATGAAAGCCGTTTCCGTATCAGCTATGGAAGCAGCTATCGGTTATATTATAAAAATTACAGTGAATTTATTTCAAATTATAAATATGCGGATAATATTTTAAATATGCAGTTTGATTGTGATATATATGAAAATATAGAATATCTGCCAACTAAAAGAGGGAT
This sequence comes from Butyrivibrio sp., assembly GCA_051880015.1. Taxonomy (GTDB): domain Bacteria; phylum Bacillota; class Clostridia; order Lachnospirales; family Lachnospiraceae; genus Eshraghiella. Next base: position 2,989 of record JBJEND010000017.1, read on the forward strand.
GGAAATATGTGTTCTGAGCTGGTTTATGAAGAATATAGGCAGGCTTTTGATTATTATGGCATCAGTAATTGCACTTGTTATTATGTTTTCTCTGTTTTACATTATTCAGTTTTATTTTGGACGAAATGTTATCTATATGGAGATGCTTAATTGTATAGGAATGAGTAAAAAAGACAGACGAAAGCTAGGTAATCTGGAAATGCTTTTGATGGCAGTCGGTGCAATAGTCATTGCAGTTTATATATCGATTTTGTTTTTTATTATTTTCAAATATATAACCTATAAACTGCTCAGCTACGGTTTTGAGTTGAATATACCGGTATTTTTACTTTCAATTCTTGCCTCTGCTGTTTTGATATGGGGATATAAATCAGTAATAATAAGATTGTAAAAAGTGCCTATTGAAAGTCTTATGATATTTGATATAATAATCTTAAGAAATCGGAGAGATGGACTTATGAATAAAAAGCTGACAGTAAGAAACAAATTTGGAGAGATTGTGTCTTGTGTTTTGTCTGATAAAGAATCCTTTGAAAAACAGATGATGGATGTTTTGTCGCTACAGGCAGGATGCGGATTTTTGGTTGATTTTACAAAAGATTCGGTTGTTGTTAAGGATTGTTATACGCACGAAACAGTCGGAACATTTGAGATATTATCTTTTGTCGAAACCGATGAAAGTGTTGTTTTGAATTGGCAGTAAGACCAATATGAAAAGAGGAGCAAAAGATGAGTAGAGAGAGCGAGCTTGCTATTCTGCAGGGAATGAAGCAGAAAATCCTTTCCATTTATGAGATTATTGATAAATGTACGAATATCCAAAGTGAGTATGCACGTCTGCAGGCAGAGCAGGAAAACAATACCCGTCCTGCGTTGAATTTACCGCGCCCCGACAAGAAAAGTACCTTGGAAAAGAGGTATACCGACCTCTGGCGCCAAAAATATTTAGAAAACGACGGGATCCGGCTTTTTTGCATTATTGTGGGTGCAGTATTGATTTTGGCATATATCGTATTGTTGTGGTTTGATGTATTTCGAGGTACGGACATTTTACTGTATATTGAGCGAATTCCCCAAAAGAACATTCAGGAAAGAGCCTTCGTATTTGGAATAGAATTTTTTTTCCGAATTATTCTACCTGTAATCCTTGCTATTCTGCCCGTTTTGATTTTTAGGGCAAAGAGAGTTCCGCCTACGGTT
>JBJEND010000018.1:0-4172 GCA_051880015.1 Butyrivibrio sp.
TATCGAAATTTTGTTGCCGAACACAAAGGCTTGTTTGAAGCAATGCAATGGTACAATATGTATCAATCGGAGGAACATCTTCACGCGACTGGAGGAACGGTGTCCATACTGTTCCAAGTACTTGAAGCGTATGGACTTAATGAGGAACAGAAAGTGCATATTGTCCGCATGTTAAGAGGTTTTCTGCAAGGATTTGTTTCCATCGAGAGTCACGGAGGATACGGACACCCCACATCATTGAATGGAACCTTTGACTTTGCAATAAAAACCATATTGAATGGTATTCGTGATTTACAAGGGGGAACAAAGCAATGAGACAATTTTTGAAAAATATACTGCCATTTAATAACCGAACAGAAATGCCTACGGCATTATTTGTTGTAAAGAAAATTCTTGCTTTCTGGTTATGTTACATAGTAGGACTGTTTGTGGCCGAGGGTGCTGTCATTCTCTTACATTTTGCCTTTGGCAAGAATATGCTTGTAGGTGATGTATTTGACCAACAGACAATAACGCTGATTACTTATTATGGCTATATTATTATGTCGGGTGTGGCATTACTGTATTGGAAAGTAATCGAGAAAAAGCCCTTGTCTGAAATGGGTTTGACAAGACGGTTTGGAAATTATTTTATCGGTATTATCGCAGGCGTTATTCTCCTTGCTGTTTCCGTCTTTGTCATTGTTTTGACGGGAAACATTGAATACCACGGATTATTTGAAAATGCAGATATTGTTATAATTATTCTTCTAACCGGCGGCTTTATCGTTCAAGGCGCAACAGAGGAGATCCTTTGCCGGGGAATTGTGTTACACGCTCTCAAAGAAAAGACTCCGCTTTGGATTGCAATTTTGGTCAGCACTGTATTGTTTATTATACCTCATTGGTCGTCTCTGTTCGATGGCAACATGATTTATGGGGTTATTGGTGTTGTTAATCTTGTATTGATTTCTATAATCTTATCACTTTTGACAATTCGATTTCGAAGTATTTGGGCGGCTTGCGGCTTGCATTCTTTCTGGAACGCCATTTTGTATTGTATTCTCGGATTAAATTTAAGCGGAAAGGATGAAAATGTTACAGCTGTCTTCAATTTACGGTCCGTAGGTAATACTATATGGAACGGTGGCGCATACGGTATTGAAGCAAGCCTGATTACCACTATTGTATTGGCTCTTGCCGCTGCATTGATTTGGTATCTAAACAGAGATATTCTATGACCTGCACGGCCTATCGGAGTATAAAGATGCTTATGTATTGAAATTAAAAAGATAATATGATATGATTAAAACGTAAAAAAATTACATATAATATTAATACAAATGTAAAAAAATAGCGGGGAAATTTGCGGATGATTAGTAAAATTACTGTAAAAAATTTTAAGTGCTTTAAAAATGAAACTGTATTTGATGCAAGAAAGACTAATTATAAATTGTTGGAACAAAATACAAAAGGTAAATTCCTAAAGGGAATTCTTTTTGTTGGAGATAATGCATCAGGAAAAACTACGGCTATTCAGCCCATTATATTATTGCTTCAAATGCTTTTTAAAGACAAGGATATAAATCTGTTTTTTTATCAATGTTTGTTTGCAGCGGGAGAGTCTACCAGTCTGAAATATGAGTTTGAAATTGAAGGTCATAACATAGAATATAAATTTTCTTTTTTAAATAAAGAAATTTTAGATGAGGAATTAAAACTGGATAACAAACAGATACTTGAGAGAATTGGAAACAATGCAAAATTGTTTATAGGTGAAAAGATATCATACCATGAGGTGGATAATTCTATTTTATTTCTGAAACGAGTGTATTTTAATACAAAATTTGAAGGAAATGAAATCTTGAATAAATGGTTTGATTTTTTAAAACAGTCCATTTGGATTAATGCTTATTCCCGCGTTATTGTTACATTTAACGGAGAAGCCCTCACAGCTAAAACATATTTTGAAAAATATGGTGTAGAAGCGGTAAATGAGTTTCTTAAGGAAAATGATTTTAAATATTCAATTCAATATGAACAGGAAATTAAGAAAAACGGGATTAATTTTGTGTCCTCTGAAGAGGGAGGAAAAACGGTATTTTTTGACAGAGATGGAATAGAGACACCAATACCCTTATTTTTAGAGTCAACAGGGAATATAACTCTAATTAATATTTTGCCGGCAATTTTGCATTCGGTAAAAAGTGGCGGACTGTTAATTATTGATGAATTCAGTAGTGGTTTTCATAATAAGTTAGAAGAACTCATTGTAAGATATATTTTGACTAATAGTTATAATACCCAATTATTTTTTGTGTCTCATTCAACCAACCTCCTTTCCAATGCACTTCTCCGTCCTGACCAGATTTATGCAGTAGAAATGAATGGTGGAGAGGGAAGTGTGTTAAACCGATTCTCAGATGAACAGCCAAGAGTGGCACAAAATCTGGAGAAAATGTATTTAAGCGGAGTCTTTGGGGGAATACCGGAATATGGAATTGATAAAAAATAAGAGGATTGGAAAGGCTTTATTTATTGTTGAAGGCAGCAGGCATGAATTCAGTCTGATTAAGAGAATTTTTGGGGACGTTTTAGGATACAAAAGAATTGAAAAGCGTAGAAACAGAGAAACATATTATGTAAGTCAAACAGACAGTCATAGTGTGGTAGCGGTTATTAATACCAGAACATCAAACATTGGTTCAATAAATGAAAAAGACTATTTGGATAGAATTTATGCAGAACTTATTGAAAAATATTCTTTTGATGTAACGAATGCAGCAGTGTATTATATTTTTGATCGTGATCCAAGCTCGAACACAGACGTGAAATTAATTGCTGATTTATTGAAAACATTAAAAAATTCCCGTGAAAATGAGGATAACATGATGGGTGGGGCTTTGATTCTAAGTTATCCGTCTGTAGAGGCTTATGAGGTATCAAATTTTATAAATGGCTCTTACAATATATGTGCGAGACTTGGATCAGATGTAAAGGCCTATATAGCTGGCAATAGAAAAAGTATTAATATAAACAAAATTAATGAAGACAGTATTATACATGCATGTTCAGAGTTGGAACAATATATGACATCGCAGGGGATAGTTCTTGATATAGATGATTTCGCAGATGCCGGTATAAATATTTTTAGTAAAGAAGAAAAATTTTTTAGGGAAAATGAAAAATTCTTTTTATTATCTATGATGTCATATGTATTACTGGATTTAGGAATTCTACATATTTAGTCTGTTATCCTCCCATCCGTAGAAATCGTTACAACCCTCCATGGAATAAATTTGCCGCTGGACTGCAATGCCTGCTTAACCGCATTTTCAATGCCTTTGCAGCACGGTACTTCCATGCGGGCAACGGTTACACTTTTTATATTATTATTTATTATAATTTCGGTAAGTTTATCTGCATAATTGCATTCATCTAATTTCGGACATCCAATCAGTGTAATGTGATTTCTGATAAATTCATTATAAAAATTGCCATAAGCATAGGCGATGCAGTCTGCCGCAATTAAGAGATTGGCATTATCAAAATTGGGAGAATTAACCGGCACAAGTTTTATCTGAATAGGCCATTGGAAAGGTCCGGCTGCAGCTGTTGCATCGTATGCCATAGCCTCTCTTTCTTCAAAAGAAATAGCATTTGTTGGACAAGCCGGTAAACAGTCACCTAACCCGTCGCAATAATTTTCATGGACAAGCTTTGCCTTTCCGTCTATCATTTCAATGGCTCCTTCATGGCAGGCAGTAGCACAAGCGCCGCATCCGTTGCATTTTTCTTCATTAATTTTAATTATTTTCCTTAATTTTATGTTTTTCATGTTGATTGCCTCCTGTTTTCATTGTTTTTGGATATTACAGTTGGGATTGTAACAAAATAAAGGATATAAATCGGTTGTTTTTACAACAAGGGAGCAAAAACATGAAAAAATATATTAACCGGTTAAAAAGTACACAGCTTTTTGCAGGGCTTGCTGAGGATGAAATATCTGCTATGTTGAATTGCCTGCAGGCGAAGCTCCATAAGTATAAAAAGGGGAATTATGTTTTCAGGCAGGGAGAAGAAATTAACAATATTACTATATTAATAGATGGGAAACTTCTTATACAGAGAGATGATTTTTGGGGAAACCGAAGTATAGTTAATGTTATAAATGCAGGAGAAATGTTTGGAGA
>JBJEND010000019.1:0-4166 GCA_051880015.1 Butyrivibrio sp.
ATAGCATACAGTCCTTGGAGAGGGACTATAAACACTACTACTTTATAATACGAGGTGAAGAATATGTACGAAAATTTAAGAGATTTAGCCATTATTATTGCAGTTGCGGAATTGTTTGGGCTTCTTGCCCGGAAAATCAAACTGCCTCAGGTTGTGGGACAGATTATTGCCGGACTTTTGATTGGTCCCTGTGTTCTGGGATGGGTTGAAAATACGGAATACATTAAAATATTTGCTGAGGTAGGAGTAGTTCTTATAATGTTCTCCGCCGGTCTGGAGACAAATTTAAAAACACTTATTAAGACCGGACCGATTGCCCTTTTAATTGCATGTATGGGTGTTGCGGTTCCGTTAGTGTTAGGAACATTGATTGCCATGGTATTTTACGGAAAGGCTGCGGTGGGAACTCAGGAATTTTTTAAGGCAGTTTTCATAGGCGTAATCATGACTGCCACCTCAGTAAGCATAACCGTACAGACACTTAAGGAAATGGGCAAACTTAAAACAGAGCTGGGAACCACCATTGTCAGCGCTGCCATTATTGATGACGTAATAGGAATTGTGGTACTTACCATTGTATTGGGAATGGCCAACGGTGACGGCTCAGGAATAGGCAGCATTTTATTAAGAACGGTACTTTTCTTTGTACTTGCCTGCGGTATCGGATTTTTATTTTATAAACTTTTTGCTTTTCTGGATAAAAAATATCCTCACAGAAGAAGGGTTGTTATATTAAGTATTGCCCTTTGCTTCGGTCTTGCGTATGTTGCAGAGGAATTTTTCGGAATTGCGGAAATAACAGGTGCATTTGTAGCAGGTGTAATTTTATGTAATATCCAGGATTCAGAATACGTTGACAGAAGAGTGGGAATCGGTTCATATCTTTTCTTCGGACCAATATTCTTTGCCAGCATAGGACTTAAGACGGATATAAGGGGAATATCCCTGACACTTCTGGCCTTTTCGGCAGCATTTGTTGCTGTGGCACTTTTAAGTAAGATAATAGGCTGCGGATTGGCCGCAAAGGTTACAAAGCATACATGGAAAGAGTCTCTTATCTGCGGTATCGGTATGATGACCCGTGGCGAAGTGGCACTTATCATTGCCCAGAAGGGCCTTGATTTGGGACTGATAACGGCAGAGGAGTTTACTCCTGTAATTCTCCTTATAATATTATCATCAGTTCTTACCCCGGTATTTCTTAAACTGGCTTTTAAGAGTAATAAAGGTTTATCGGAAAAGAAAATTACAACTATGGAATAATATAAGATATCTGACCTCTTGCCTGTAAAAACGATATGGTGTAAAATATCATATAGTCGGATAGAAAGGTGTGACGAGCGTGGATTTTGAATCGGCTGATATCAAAGAAATTAAAGAATGGCTTTTTAAAGAACGTTTACAGCTCGAAGAAGACCGTAAGCAGCTTGAAGAGGACCGTAAGGCTTTCGAAGCCGAGAAGCGGGAGACTTTAATGAGACTTGAAGACCGAAAGACCTTTGCAAGAGTTCAGGCTAAACGCCTTGAGATGGGTGAGGAGCTTATAAAACAGAAGCTGGAAGTTCTTCATGAGGAATATACCAGACTGGCCAGGGAAAAGGCCAGACTTGATAATGAGAGAAAGACCTTCGAGGCCAGAAAGGCGGCAGCGGGTCCTCCTAAGGTGAATAAGGCAGTTTTTGCCAATACGGGAATTTTGTTTAACGGGGTTGACAGTGAGCTCGCCCTTAAGAAAAGATACCGTGATTTGCTTAAGATATTCCATCCGGACAATATGAACGGAAGTACGGAGGCTATACAGAGCATTAATATGGAGTATAATTCTCTTAAGAAAATGTATTAACCTCATTGACAAGTCCTGTCCATGTGTTAAAATAAACCAATGGGATATTTATTACTATATATGAAGGTGTATTATGAGAAAAATGGTTTTATCTTTACTTGTCCGTAATGAAGCCGGAGTGACCAGTCGTATTTCAGGGCTGTTTACAAGAAGAGGTTATAATATGGACAGCATTACCGGTGGCGTAACTGAGAATGCTCAGGTTTCCAGAATTACAGTGGTAGTATCAGGAGAAGAGGAGATTTTGGAGCAGGTTACCAAACAGTTAGCCAAGCTGGAGGACGTTATTGAAATTGAGGAGCTGGAACCGGACAATTCCGTATGCAGGGAACTCATTCTTGTCCGTGTGGCAGTTAATGAGATTCAGAGACCTGAGGTGGTATCCGTGGCTGATATTTTCAGGGCCAATGTAGTGGATGTGGCTAAGGACTCCCTTATGATTGAATTGACCGGTAATAAGTCAAAGCTTGACGCTTTTCTGGAACTCCTTACGGGATATGAGATTCTGGGAATCGCTAGAACGGGAATAACCGGACTTTTCAGGGGCAAACATATTAACAATAACTGATTTTTATTGGTTTAACCAATTTAAATATTATGTTTTTATCAGGAGGAAGAAATTATTATGGCAGCAAAAATTTTCTATCAGGAAGATTGTAATCTTTCATTATTGGAAGGAAAGACTATTGCTATTATCGGCTATGGAAGCCAGGGACATGCACATGCTTTGAATTTAAAGGATTCAGGATGCCATGTTATCATCGGTCTTTATGAAGGAAGTAAATCATGGGCAAAGGCAGAAGCTCAGGGTTTTGAAGTATTTACAGCAGCAGAAGCTGCTAAAAAAGCAGATATTATTATGATTCTTATCAATGATGAGAAGCAGGCAGCTATGTATAAGAAGGATATTGAGCCGAACCTTGAGGCAGGCAATATGCTTATGTTTGCACATGGTTTTGCTATTCATTTCGGACAGATTATTCCACCGGCAGATGTGGATGTAACAATGATTGCACCTAAGGGACCGGGACATACAGTAAGAAGCGAATATCAGGAAGGTAAGGGCGTTCCTTGTCTTGTTGCAGTTCATCAGGATGCAACAGGAAAGGCACAGGAAATGGCACTTGCATATGCTCTCGGTATCGGCGGAGCAAGAGCCGGTGTTCTTGAGACCACATTCAGAACTGAGACAGAAACAGACCTTTTCGGTGAACAGGCAGTTCTCTGCGGTGGTGTATGCAAACTTATGCAGACCGGTTTTGAGGTTCTCTGTGAAGCAGGATATGACCCAAGAAACGCTTATTTTGAGTGTATCCATGAGATGAAGCTCATTGTTGACCTGATTTATCAGTCAGGTTTTGCAGGAATGAGATATTCAATTTCCAATACTGCTGAGTACGGTGATTACATAACCGGACCGAAGATTATTACAGAAGATACCAAGAAAGCTATGAAGAAGGTCCTTGCAGATATTCAGGACGGAACCTTTGCTAAGGATTTCTTACTTGATATGTCAGCAGCAGGCGGACAGGCTCACTTCAGAGCTCTCAGAAAACTTGCAGCAGAGCATCCTTCAGAGAAGATTGGAGAAGAAGTTCGTAAGCTTTACAGCTGGAATGATGAAAGCGGAAAACTTATTAACAACTAATAACGTTATAATTAATGCCTCCTGTGTAACGGGAGGCATTTTTATGTCATAAATATAAAAATATTTCATTGTGGGACGTTAAAATATGTGTTAATATTTTAATATAATGTGCCGTAGGCAGAAAAGAGGAATAATATGCTTGTTGCGTTAGTCCCGTTATTTGATGAAAATCTGGCAGTTAAGGCTTATTCCATATTTGTCCAGAAAAATAACTATCTATTAAATCCCATGATGCTGGGAACCGGTGCCAATGATGGTGCGCCGAGAATATACGGACTGGAACTGATAGAGAAGATGGGAATTGAGACTTTGTCAGATGATAAAGAGATATTTGTTTCAGTGTCCAATACCTCCATATTTCAGGATATAGAAAGTGAGTGTTCCGCACCTAAGAACAGACTGGTTCTGTTAATTGACAATACCATTCCCCCTGTGGAGATGTATATTAAGAGAATCTGTGATTTGAAGGAAAGAGGATACAAATTTGCCATGCGCAAGCTCCATGTAACTGAGTTTGAGAATTACAGGGAGATTCTGGGACTTATGGATTATGTTCTTCTTAACAGTAAGAAGATAGCCATAGATAAGGCCAAAATATATTTTGAAAAGCTTTTTCCCAATGTAACTCTTTGCGCCGGTAATATTGACACAACGGAGCAGTTTGAGAAATTAAAA
>JBJEND010000020.1:0-4114 GCA_051880015.1 Butyrivibrio sp.
ATCCGGAATTTATGGTAAAAGCTCATCTTCTTATTCCGGAAGGAGAGGAGAATATCCTTTATAACTGGATGCTTAACTTCCAGTATATGTCAGATGAATATGTTAAGATGTACAGAGATTCTAAGCCTGTTGGAGACGGCAAGGAACCGGATATCTATATTTTCTCTGATCCACAGTGGGTACCTGGCAACAGACCTGACGTTGATTACAGCTGCTTAAGCGATCCGCTTACTCTTTGCTATTTTGATACAGACCAGAACTGTGCCTGCATACTTGGTATGAGATATTTCGGAGAGCATAAGAAGGGAACACTTACGATGGCGTGGGCTATTGCTAACAGAAACGGTTATGCTTCATGCCACGGCGGACAGAAAGAGTATACTCTTGCTGATGGTTCTAAATTCGTTGCATCCGTATACGGATTATCAGGTTCAGGTAAGTCCACTCTTACCCATGCAAAACACAATAACAAGTATCCTGCAATCAAGGTGCTTCATGATGATGCGTTCATTATCAATACAGATACCTGTGCATCTATCGCACTTGAGCCGACATACTTTGATAAGACAGCAGATTATCCTACAGGTTGTCCTGATAACAAATACCTCCTTACTGCCCAGAACTGTTCTGCAACTCTTGATTCAGAGGGCAAGATTCAGTTAGTAACAGAGGATATCAGAAACGGTAACGGACGTGCCATTAAGTCTAAATTATGGTCACCTAACCGTGTAGATAAGATTGATGCTCCTGTTAATGCAATTTTCTGGATTATGAAAGATCCTACCATTCCTCCTGTAGTTAAGTTAAAGGGTGCAGCACTTGCTTCCGTAATGGGTGCAACTCTTGCTACCAAGACATCTACAGCAGAGCGTGTAGCAGCAGGAACAGATTTAAATGCTCTTCGTATTGTACCTTATGCTAACCCATTCAGAACTTATCCTTTGGTTAATGATTATGTTAAGTTCAAGAAGTTAGTAGAAGAGAAGAATGTAGACTGCTACATTATTAATACAGGTGATTTTATGGGCAAGAAGGTTCAGCCTAAGGATACACTGGGAATTCTTGAAACTATCGTTGAAGGAAAAGCTTCATTTGCACAGTGGGGACCTTTCGAAGATATCGAAATCATGGATTGGGAAGGCTTTACTCCTGACCTTAACGATAAGTCATATACAGAGGCTCTTAAGAATGCTATGCAGAACAGAGTTAATGCAGTAGAAGACTTTGCTGTTAAGAAAGAGGGCTATGACAAGCTTCCTGATGAAGCTTTAGAGGCTCTTAAGAAGATTGTTGCAGAAGCAGCAGCTCTTTAATATTATAATTCAAAGGGGTGGGTACATTATCCACTCCTTTTTCATGTTATGCAGATATAACATCAGAAAGCGCGGGTTACCGGCAAAGGGGTAGGATATGAATAAGGATATATATAAGTGTAGGTTTTTATGCGTCGTTTTATCGATATATTTATGCGCAGGAATACTGACCGGCTGTAGCTTTGTTAATAAGAAAACGACAGAAAGTAATGACAATGTACATAAAATCACTTTGGACGAGAAAGCGGAAAACGATGTCACAACTGTTTTAATGGATGTCTTTTCTTTGCATTCTTTATCAAATGAAATATATGAGTATCTGACAGAGCTTTTCGAGAAAATTCAGGCTTATGACAGCAATTTTAAAGAATTTTTGGGCATTGTGTTTTTTAATGAGAAAAGTAATACGGCTAAAGTATATATTAATAACATTAACACCGGAATAGCCAAACTTGACAAAAATGTGGATGCTGAATGTATAGAAGCATTATCAGCTCTATATGATAGGACAGTGGCATTCTATAATGCCGTTATGTCTGACAAATATTCAAGCCTGTCTGATTTCAAAGAAACCACGGAAAATGCCATAAAAGAATATAACGAAAAGTTATCAGAGTTTACCGGTATGTTCTGTGATGAACAGAAAGAAAAATTTGACGCATTAAGTATATTTTATAAATAGTTTTTTTAAGATTAGTTCTTGATATTTTTGTCGATATATGCGACAATCATATGTGATTGTGGGATTTGATGAGATTCCGCAGATAACTTCATATTTTGAAAGGAGATACATAATGATTTATACACAGGAAATCAAAAATATGTGCCCGGTAGCTCAGGGTGTTCATCACGGCGCTGCACCTTGTCCTACAGAAGGAAACTGGGTACAGTACAAAGAAATCAAAGATATTTCAGGCTTTACACACGGTATTGGCTGGTGTGCACCTCAGCAGGGAGCTTGTAAGCTTTCCCTCAATGTAAAAGACGGTGTGATTCAGGAAGCTTTGGTAGAGACCATTGGATGTTCAGGAATGACTCATTCAGCAGCTATGGCTGCAGAGATTCTTCCGGGTCTTACTGTTCTTGAAGCCATGAACACTGACCTTGTATGTGATGCTATTAATACAGCTATGAGAGAACTTGCCCTTCAGATTATCTATGGCAGAACTCAGAGCGCTTTCTCAGAAAACGGACTTGCAGTAGGTGCAGGACTTGAAGACCTTGGTAAGGGACTTCGTTCACAGGTTGGTACTATGTACGGAACTCTTGAAAAAGGACCTCGTTACCTTGAAATGGCAGAAGGATATGTTACAGGTATCGCTCTTGACGCTAATGATGAGATTATCGGATACCAGTTCGTATCTCTTGGAAAATTCACTGACTTCGTTAAGAAGGGTGATGAACCGAATGTAGCTTGGGAAAAAGCAAAAGGCCAGTATGGCCGCGTTGATGATGCAGTTAAAATCATCGACCCAAGAAAGGAATAGGAGGTAACGTATAATGGCTTTATTTGAATCATATGAAAGAAGAATTGACCAGATTAATGCTGCTTTAAATAAGTATGGAATATCTTCTATTGAGGAAGCAGAGAAGATTACAAAGGATGCCGGACTGGATGTATATGACCAGATTAAGAAAATACAGCCAATCTGTTTTGAAAATGCGTGCTGGGCATATATTGTTGGTGCTGCAATCGCAATTAAGAAGAACTGCAGAAAGGCTGCAGACGCTGCTGCTGCAATTGGCGAAGGCCTTCAGTCATTCTGTATTCCGGGTTCAGTAGCAGATACCCGTAAGGTAGGCCTTGGACATGGTAACCTTGGCAAAATGTTACTGGAAGAAGAGACAGAATGCTTCGCTTTCTTAGCAGGACATGAGTCTTTTGCTGCTGCTGAAGGTGCAATCGGTATTGCTGAGAAGGCAAACAAGGTTCGCCAGAAACCTTTAAGAGTAATTCTTAACGGACTTGGTAAAGATGCAGCTAAGATTATTTCAAGAATTAACGGATTTACATTTGTTGAGACAGAGTATGATCCATATACCAATACAGTTAAAGAAGTTGAGAGAATTGCATATTCTGACGGACTTCGTTCCAAAGTAAACTGCTATGGTGCTAACAGCGTTCCTGAAGGTGTTGCTATTATGTGGAAGGAAAATGTTGACGTATCCATCACAGGTAACTCAACCAATCCTACCAGATTCCAGCATCCTGTTGCAGGTACCTATAAGAAGGAGAGAATTGAAGCAGGCAAGAAGTACTTCTCAGTTGCTTCAGGCGGTGGTACAGGAAGAACACTTCATCCTGATAACATGGCTGCAGGTCCTGCATCTTATGGTATGACAGATACTCTGGGACGTATGCACTCTGATGCACAGTTTGCAGGTTCTTCATCAGTTCCTGCCCATGTAGAGATGATGGGCCTTATCGGCGCCGGCAACAACCCAATGGTAGGTATGACCGTAGCAGTTGCAGTTTCCATTGAGGAGGCAGCTAACGCAGGTAAATTCTAAGGCTGTAACGCATTAAACATAATAATTTTAATTCCAATAAATGCTGCAAACTCTCGGGTTTGCAGCATTTTTGCATTAATGGCACTATGTTCCCTTATAAAGAATAAACGACGGTGATATAATGTGGAACAGAAGTCTAAATCTGACATGTTAAATCATAAAATTTTAATTATCAAAAGTTTATATTTTCTTAATTGAATTACCTATATTTCTATGTTATTTTCAATGCATCTTTTATTCCGGAATTTCAAAAGAAATCTAATAAGGCGCAGTCGCCCAGGGAGTTACCA
>JBJEND010000021.1:0-20746 GCA_051880015.1 Butyrivibrio sp.
GTCCACTTTCGTGAACAGGTGGCTCATTTTAAGACCGTTTTTTTACAGCCCCTTTTTATCTGCAATTTTTATTAATAAGATCAATTATTACATTAATTGAATCATTAAGCTTGCTTGAAGTCATGGCATCTATATATTTCTCACGGTTCTCATAGAGATTATTTATTGCTTCAAGAAGCGTATCATCTGTCATATCCTCTTCTTCAAGAACATCGCTGTAACCTGACTTTTTAAAAGAGCGTGCATTAAGAATCTGATCTCCCCGGCTGGCATTGGCAGGAAGGGGAATCAGAAGACTCGGTTTCTTCAATGCCAGAAGCTCACAGATTACATTGGCACCTGCCCGGGATACCACTACATTCGCGGCGGCAAATAAATCCTTGAGTTCTTCATTGACATATTCAAACTGATAATATCCCGTAGTACTGTAGAAGGATTCGTCAACCTTGCCCTTGCCGCAGATATGAATAACCTGATAGCGGCTTAAAAGGTCATGGAGTATATTTCGAATGGCTTCATTAATGTGTAAAGCACCAAGGCTTCCGCCTATTACCATTATAACCGGTTTTTCGGTATTAAAGCCGCAAAGCTTAAGTCCGGCAGCCCGGTCACCCAAAAGAAGTTCCCTGCGTATAGGAGAGCCGGTGAGAACACCTTTATTATCCGGAATGAGTTTTACGGTCTCCGGGAAATTACAACATACTTTAACGGCGTGCTTTCTGCATAATTTATTGGCAAGCCCGGGAGTCATATCGGATTCATGTATGATTGCGGGTATGTGGAATTTATCTGCCGCCATAACAACGGGGACAGTAACGAAACCTCCTTTGGAAAATACTACATCCGGATTGATTTCCTTCATGAGCTTCTTCGCCTGGGAAAAACCTTTAATTACCCTGAAAGGATCGGTAAGATTTTTGAGGGAAAGATATCTTCTTAATTTGCCGGAGGCAATTCCGTAATATGGAATGCCCAGATCCGAAATTAATTTTTTCTCAATACCTTCATATGAGCCGATATAGTGTATTTCGTAGCCTGCTTCCTTAAGAAACGGGATTAATGCAATGTTAGGTGTAACATGTCCGGCAGTTCCTCCGCCGGTTAATACTATTTTCTTCATATAATATCCTCGGATTATTGATTATTGGCAAGATAGCCCTTTAACGCCCACGCAAGCTGGTCGGGGCAGGAGGTGGATTTGGGGCCGCACTTAATGCCTTCTATTTTGGAAATGGCATCTTCAACCTTCATTCCTTCTACCAGACGTGCAACACCCTGAGTGTTGCCGGAGCATCCTCCTACAAATTCCACATGCTTAATGGTGTCTCCTTCTATTTCAAATCTGATTTCACGGGAACAGGTTCCCTTTGTTGTATATATATTCATAAATATTGCCTCCATACTGTTTTTATCCTAGTTATTATAGCACAGGAAAAGAAAAAGTGGTATAATCTTGCTATAATTTTTTCGGAGGAATTAATAATGATAGGAATTATCGGCGCAATGGATGAGGAAGTAAGCCAGCTTGTTCACAAAATGACTGATGTGAATAAGACGGAGCTTGCAGGAATGACATTTAACAGAGGGATTTTTGCCGGCAGTGAAACCGTTGTGGTGAGAAGCGGCATCGGTAAAGTGAATGCGGCTGTATGTACACAGATTCTTGCCACATATTTTCATGTGGACATGGTAATTAATACAGGAGTTGCCGGTTCGCTTAAGAAGGAAATCAATATAGGGGATATAGTTATTTCAACGGATGCCCTGCAGCATGATATGGATGCAACAGGATTCGGGTATGAACCGGGAATAATTCCCAGAATGAAAACATCGGTATTTAAAGCAGATGAAGCACTTGTTGATATGGCAGCCAAGGCCTGCGAAGAAGCTGTGCCCGAAATCGGAGTATTCCGGGGAAGAATAGTAAGCGGGGATAAATTTATTACAGACAGCGGGGATAAGGAGAAGCTTATTAAACAGTTTCAGGCTTTCTGTACTGAAATGGAAGGTGCAGCCATTGCACAGACTGCTTATCTTAACGGCATTCCGTTCATTATTATCAGAGCCATATCAGATAAAGCAGATGACAGTGCAACTATGGACTATGGTGAATTTGAGCGTAAGGCCATAGATAACTCTGTCGCATTACTTTGTAATCTTATAGGGCGTATTTAGTCATATTTTGTAGTAAATTTTCGACGGATTCGGCTTTAAGCCCCCTTATATTACGGATATCATTCAGATATCAACTATTGAAGGAGGCTGCATATGTATTTCTTTATTTTTGCCGGAATCGCTTTTCTTGCCGGAATGTCAGTTAATAATATACTGCGCAAAATAATCGGAGACCTTATTGAGGAAACGGAGCATATTGAAGATACTACGGATTCATTCTTTAAACAGATGAAGCTCAGATATGAGAATTATATTAAAATAGGTCATGAAATTAATAATACAGAGGCCTTTGCGGGAAAATACCTTGAAAAATACAAATATCACGGAATAAGTATTCACGGTTATGAGAAGATTTCCGCATTTACAGCCGGGGCCAGCGTTGTGTGCGGTATATGCGGAGCGCTTATGGACAGGCCTCATGCCATGGAATACCTGATTACCGGATTTCTTGCCATGTATATAATTACAGGCTCCTGTAAAATAATGGATATTCCCGCCAAAAGAAAAAGAATGACTCTTAATATAGTGGATTATTTTGAAAACCGATTTTATGTGGCGGCTGCCAAGGAGCCGGATAAGCCGTCTGAAAAGACTGTACAGGCAGATAAATCAAACAGTTCGTATTCTGAAACCGTATCTCCGGAAGAAAGAAAGCTTATTGACGAAATTTTACGAGAATATTTGGGTTGATTAATTTATTTGAATCATCTATAATAAATGAAAATTTGAAAAGTAAAACAAAGGAGAATTAGGGTAATGGGAAAAATAACATTTGACTATTCAAAAGCTGCTTCATTTGTGGCACCGCATGAGATGGAGTATATGAAGAAACTCGCTTTAGATGCTAAAGAACAGCTTTTATCCAGAACAGGAGCAGGCAATGACTTCCTTGGATGGATTGATCTTCCTGTAAATTATGATAAAGAAGAATTTGCCAGAATCAAGGCTGCTGCTAAGAAAATTCAAAGTGATTCAGATGTGCTGTTAGTCATCGGTATAGGAGGTTCATACCTTGGAGCAAGGGCAGCAATCGAATTTCTCAGACACGGATTTTATAATAACATATCCAGGGATCAGAGAAAGACTCCGGAAATATATTATGTAGGTAATAATATCAGCAGTACGTATATTTCGGGACTGATTGATGTTATCGGTGACAGGGATTTCTCCATAAACATGATTTCCAAATCAGGAACCACAACGGAGCCTGCCATTGCATTCCGTGTATTTAAGGAGATGCTTGAGAGAAAATACGGACATGATGAGGCCGTTAAGAGAATATATGCCACAACAGACAAGGCAAAGGGAGCATTGAAGAATCTTGCCACTGAAGAAGGCTATGAAAGCTTTGTAGTACCTGATGATGTAGGCGGAAGATTTTCAGTTCTTACGGCAGTAGGTCTTTTACCCATTGCAGTAAGTGGTGCAGATATTGATAAGCTTATGGAAGGTGCGGCAGAAGGCAGAAGAATGGCTCTGGAGGCAGAATTTGAAGAGAATGATGCACTCCAGTATGCTGCAGTCAGAAATAATCTCCTGAGAAAAGGCAAGAACGTGGAAATCGTTGCAAATTATGAGCCAAGTCTTCATTATGTTTCAGAATGGTGGAAACAGTTATTCGGAGAGAGTGAAGGTAAGGACAATAAGGGAATTTTCCCGGCAGCCTGTGATTTTACCACAGACCTCCATTCTCTTGGACAGTTTATCCAGGATGGTTCAAGGATTATGTTTGAGACTGTCATGAACGTTGAGACTCCTACTGTTGAACTGATTATGGGAAGAGAATCAGTGGACACTGACGGACTTAATTATCTGGCAGGCAAGAGTATAGATTTTATTAATAAGAGTGCGATGAACGGAGTTGTACTTGCTCATACAGACGGTAATGTACCTAATTTAATGGTAAATATACCTAAACAGGATGAGTTCTATCTGGGTGAGCTTTTCTACTTCTTCGAATTTGCATGCGGAGTAAGCGGATATATACTCGGCGTTAATCCATTTAACCAGCCCGGCGTTGAAAGCTATAAGAAGAATATGTTTGCTCTTCTTGGTAAACCCGGTTATGAGAAAGAAAGAGAAGAACTTTTAAAGAGACTTTAATAAAAAGGCTTTGTCCCGCAGCTGACAGCTGTGAGGCAAAGCCTATTATATTCTAATCTTCTTCTATTACCTGTATCTCCAGGAAATCAAAATCTATCTGCTCAATAAAATTGTCTGCATAAAAACGTGCTTTATCATGGCGTTGGAATTCGGATATTGTGGAGTCAAGCCATATGGGAACCTGCAGGTCAAAATAATGGCAGGCTTCATTAAGGCTGTCCAGGACCTTGGCTGTCCGGGACTTATCATAATCAGACTGTATAATTACTGTATCTTTAAGAAGACGGTTGTCTTTAAAAACTTTACACCACATACGAAACATATTATCACCCATGTTAAGAAAAAATAATTATGTAGTCAGTATATTTTCTTTGCACAGAAAAGTCAATTCATTGAATTGACGAATTGTTTTTTTGTGCATATAATCAGTGGTATGAATAATAGCCGAGGAGAATTATTATGAACGGAATTAAGAAATATCTTCACAGAGTATTTATTGACGGATTAAGCGGAATGGCGCTGGGACTTTTTGCTACTTTAATAATCGGTACAATAATCGGGCAGATTGCTAATTTTATTCCCGGAGTAGTGGGAAGATATATGACATATGCTGCCAATATAGCCAAAAGCCTTATGGGTGCCGGAATTGGCGTAGGAGTAGCATGTAAATACAAGGAAAGCCCCTTAGTGGCAGTTTCAGCCGCTGTTGCAGGTCTTGTGGGAGCATTTCCTTCGGCGTTTACTTCGGGAGGAGAGCTGGTATCAGGATTTACTCTGGGAGCACCGGGCAATCCCTTAAGTTCTTTCATTGCATCGTATGTAGCCATTGAAATAGGACATCTTGTATCGGGAAAGACGCCTATAGATATTATTGTAACTCCCGTTCTGTCCATTGGTTCAGGTTCAGTTGTTGCATTTCTCACCGGACCATATATTGCCAGATTTACTGAATGGCTGGGCAATCTCATTAATATAAATGTGGAGGCACATCCGGTTATAGGAGGAATTGTTATTTCTGCCGCTATGGGAATGTTTCTTACACTTCCCATCAGTTCTGCCGCCATTGGCGTTATGCTGGGACTGAATGGTCTTGCCGCCGGAGCGGCTACGGTGGGCTGTTGTTGTCAGATGATAGGTTTTGCCGTAATGAGTTATAAAGAGAATAAATTCGGAGGACTGATTTCCCAGGGAATAGGAACCTCCATGCTTCAGATGCCTAATATTATTAAAAATCCAAAAATCTGGATTCCCCCTATAATATCCAGCGTGCTTCTGGCGCCTTTGTCAACTCTTGTTTTTAAGATGCACAGTAATGCCGTGGGTTCAGGAATGGGAACCTCCGGGCTGGTGGGGCAGTTTTCTGCATACAGTACAATGGTTACTGAGGGAAGGGAGCCGGTATTGGTTCTCTTAATGATTATTCTTATGCATTTTGTTCTTCCCGGCATGGTTACTTTCGGCATTGCCCAGGGAATGCGTAAGGCCAAATGGATTAAGGATGGGGATTTAAAGCTGGAGCTTTAGAAAAATACTTGTAGTAATTGTTTAAATAACATATAATTATTTTATAGGAATTTTACCAAGGATTATTAAGCAGGAGGATTTGGCGTTGGATACAAATAATATTTTATCAGGTGATATTAATACACTGCGGGAATTTCGTTCACTGGTGGAGAATTATAATAATTCCAAGGCATTGAACGAACAGGCAGAAGCAGAGGAAAAGCGTCTGAATAAAGAACTTGCGATTAATAAGAAGAATCTTAAGGATGATATAGAAATCACCATCAAAAAAAGACGTAACGAGGTTGCCGCCCAGTTTGATAAGGAAATTGATAAGGATGAGGACAAGCTTAAGAAAATACGCAGCCAGAGAAGCAAAGCTAAGGATAAGGGAATTAAAGAAAGGATAGCAGAAGAGACTGCAGATCTGACTTCCCAGAATGGCGAGCTTAAGTCCAATATAAAAACCGCCCTTAAGGATGAAAAACTTCCTAAATTCTGCGGATACGGATTTTATTTTGCATTATACTTCACTAAGGGAGCGGGAGAAATTTTATTATGCGCACTGATGATTATACTGATGTTTTTAATTCTTCCTGCAGCAGTATACGTTCTTCTCCCCTTTGAAAAACTTCCTGAGCAGTATAATATTTTTCTGCTGGCACTTACATTTTTTGTGGTTATTGTACTTGTATTTTTTATTTATAAGATTATTGGTGACCAGACAAAGCACAAGCATAAAGAGACACTTATTTCAATACGTTCCTTAAGGGACCAGATTAACAGTAACAAAAATCAGATTCGTAAAATTGCCCATTCCATCCGGAAGGATAAGAATGAGGATATGTACAATCTGGAAAGTTATGATTCTAAAATTAAAGAAATTGAAAACGATATTTCCATTATCACACAGAATAAGGCAGATGCAATCAAAGTCTTTGATGAGACCACCAGTGCTGCCATTACTCAGGAAATCGAAAGCAGGGAAATGCCACGAATCCGGGAATTAGAGCAATCCTACAGTGAAATGGCGGCAAGACATGCTGAACTGGAGGACACTGTTAAACAGATGGGTATCAAGCTTTCTACAGAGTATGAGAGCTATCTGGACAAGACATTTTCCGATACGGACAAAATTGATGAACTTATTTCCATAATGGAAACAGGAAGTGCAGCTACAATAGGAGATGCCATACAGGTATACAAAAATAAAGAATAATATTTACGGACCCTGATTCTGCAGGGTCCTTTATAATTATAAATTAAGATATTCCACAAGGGCATATAAAAGTGCCTTTGATATTGTGTCAGCTAACTGCATGACCATGGAAAGCCTGGTTGTCTGCAAAAGAAGAGATTCCATCATACCGGAAAAATTTACAATTCCGGTTATGTGTATATCGCCCACATTGGGCAGTTCCTTATTTACTCCCAGGCCCGGTTTTAACGGGCCGTTTCCCAAAGTTACAAATCCTATATGGTCTTTGCTGCCAAGGGATGCGTCAATAGCCAGAATGAAAGGATTCTCACAGGTTTCCGATATTTCAGTCATGCGCTCTGACAGATTGGCGGCATGAATGGGATCCTGCAGAGTTCCCCGAATCTGCACACCGGGGAGACGGTATTTTTCCAGCTTGTAGCCTATAAGAGGGCCAAGGCTGTCCCCGGTAGAGCGGTCACTTCCAACACATAAAATAATTATTTCCTTAGATTCAATGCGGTGCTGTTTAAACATCTGTAAAAGAGCATTTTTTAGTTCAAAAGATGCCTTCAACGCATCTGTATTAAAATACGAAACCGAAAGGCGGGATTCTTTAAGCAATTTAGTTAATTCCTTTCTGCTTTTTTTGTCAACGGTTTTCGGGTAAAAAAACCCTGCTATATAAGTTTACGTTTTATTAGAACAAAATATGCACTTCAATTTTTAAAAATAAAATTAATCAAAAAATAGATGAATTTGGCGATAGAAAATGATAAAATGAAAATCAGGTATATGTTATTATATGTCAGAATAGTATTTATTTAATCGGAGGTACGATTGTGGAAGTAATATTTCATGAAAACGGACAGGGGAAAATTAATCTCCCCAAAAATGTCAGACAGATTGGTACAGAGCAGGGTAATTACAGAGTTTATATAGAAGACTACGCATATTCATATATTAAGGACGTTAAAGTTGACGAGGATGATGACGGTGCAACAGGTATCCTTTTAGGTGAGACAAAGGAAGCTGACGGAATTACATACATATTTATTAAGGGCGTTATCAGTGCCACCAATGCGGCAGTTTTCACGGACCATATTGCTTTTACGGAGGAAACCTGGCCGGTTATACGGAAGTATATCAGTCTGTATTTTGACGGATATGATATCGTGGGATGGTATCTTTGCTCTTCCAAGATAACAGACAAGGATATGGATACGGTTAATAAGGCTCATGATGCGTCTTTTAATGAGGGTCATAAGGTGTTTTTTATGGTAAACAGCGGGGCAGGAGATGAAGCCTTCTTTGAAAAAGGTGAGAATGGTCTTGTGCCTATGACAGGTTACACCGTATATTTTGAGAAAAACACTTCAATGCAGCGTTATATGAAGGAAGTACAAAATGTCAGTGAAGACAGATATTCTTCCAAAGAGCAGAGTGAGAAGAAGCCGGAGGAAGAGTCCGATAATGAAGGCTCCTACAGAAACATGGTAAAAAAGGGCAGACAGAGCAGTGCGGGCAGCATTAAGAGGAATCTTACATTTATATATGTTTTAAGTATGCTGGTTATTATTGTGGTTCTGATTATAGGTGTAAATAGAATAAACAGCTTTGATAAGATGAGCGGACTGGGAGAAGGAACGGTTCAGGAAGCCAATGGCACTCCTCAGGAAAACAGCCAGTCCAAAACTCCGGTTACCACCCTGGAGGGCAATGTAACCAAGGAACCGGACAGCGAAGAGCAGACGACTTCTCCGGCTGCTACGGAGCCGTCACAGGAACCTACAACTGAAGAACCTACCACAGAGGAGCCTACAACAGAGGCTGAACAGACCTATGTTATACAGCAGGGAGATACGATGTGGGGAGTATGCGTGAAATTCTACGGAAAATGTTCCGAAGATATTATTAACAAAATCTTAAGCTATAACGGAATGACTTCCATAGATGAATTTCAGATTGGAAGAACCATTAAAATACCCGGCATGTAATAAGGAGCATATCTTTGAGTGAAATAAAGGAATACCGAAAAGAACATCAGGAAAATGATTATGACAAAAAACTTCGCACACACAAGCTTAAACTGTACGGAATAATCGGTGGCATTGTGGTACTGGTGGCAGTCCTGGCAACAGTTTTACTTATCATTAAGCATAAAAACAGCTATTCTTCATATGTAACAGAGTATTCCGTAAGGAGAACGGACAGCGGATATGCTGTTTATCTGTGCGATGAATCAGGATATATAAGGTGCAGCAGGGACGGTGCGGCGGCTTTTTCTTTCAAGGGAACCCAGAAGTGGAATAAGACCTACGAGGTTAATAATATTAGTATTGCCAGACAGGGCAATTATTTTGCCGTAGCGGACACAGGTAATACAGGTATATATATTTTTGACAAGGGAGGATATATAAGTACAGTAAATACAACACTTCCCATCGTTAAGATAAGTATTTCCTCCCAGGGGCTTGTAGCTGCTATTCTGGAGGATAAGGAAGCAGATTACATTAATATGTACGATAAGGACGGAAGTAAGCTGTATTCCATTAAGACTACTGCCCAGAGTGACGGAATTCCTACGGATATATCGGTGTCACCGGACGGCAAAAAACTGGCGGCGGCATTTACCTCAATAAAGGGAACCGAGCTGGCTACGAGCGTTGTATTTTATAATTTCGGAGAAGTAGGGCAGAATGAGAATGAGAGAATTGTAGGGGGCTTTGATGCCTATGGCAATCAGCTTGTGGGAGATGTGGAATTTTTAAACGGAACATCGGTTGTGGCTGTTGGCGAAAATGTTATCAGCTTTTATAGCATGAAAGAATATCCAAAGCTTATTAATAACATAGAAGTGAATAGCAAAATAGAGCAGATTTTCTATTCAAACACCAATTTTGGATATGTTTATACTGATGAAGATGATAATCTGAGAAAGGTATGTGTATATGATACTGCCGGAGATAAGCTTTTTGAAAGAAAGGCAGAGGAACAATATACTTCCTTCTGCTTTACTGAAGCCGGCGTAATGATGTACGGTGATAAGGAATTCCTTCTCATTAATAAAAAAGGCAGAGAAGTAATACATTCAGAATTTGACGGGGAAATTTCCAAAATCATCCCGGCAGGAAGCAATAAGGATTATCTGATAGTTTCTCTGGATAAGTTATATAAAATTAAATTTAAATAAGGTGTAAAAATGAATTGGACATTAATATCCGTTGTAGTTATTCTGGCGGTGTTTTCAATAATCGGCCTGAAAAAAGGGTTACTTAAAATGGCGTTTTCTCTGGGCTTTTCTCTTCTGGCTATTCTTGTGACTGTTTTAATCGGTCCGGGAATTAACAGATATATTAAGTCTTCTACTGAGTGGGATGACAAAGTAATAGAGAGAACAAGAGAATATATGTCAGAAAAGGGATTTCTGCTGGAGCAGGATTCCGATGTGGGAGAGGATATTCTTCCTGAAGTATTTCAGGAAGAGATTAATAAATCAGCAGAAGAGTATCTGAAAAAAGGATATGAGGCATATAATGACTATGTGGTAAAGACTGTGGCAGATTTTATCTTTTCAGCAGCCGTGACAGTTGGAATCATCATTATTATGATTTTAATTTTTCTCATTGTTAATGCCATTATTGCAGGTGTCGGAAGACTTCCCGTAATTAAAACGGTGAACCGTTTCGCAGGAATGCTGGTGGGTCTCTTGTTTGGTTTTGTTGTGGTAAGTTTTATTTTTCTGGTACTTATGATATTTAACAACAGTTCTCTGGCAGAGACGGTTTATAAGGATATTGCATCCAACCCATTTTTATCCTTAATTTATAACAGAAATATTCTTTTAATTGTTATTACCAAAATATTTTAAAATCGTGTTGACTTACAGTTGTATTTTTGTTATAATACAAAAGCTGTCGAGTTTATCGGCAGGATATGGCGAGTTAGCCAAGTGGTAAGGCGTGGGTCTGCAACACCCTGATCGTCGGTTCAAATCCGTCACTCGCCTCTGGAAGCGCTTGAGATTTATCTCAAGCGTTTTTTGAGTTAAGAGAAAGGGCTTTAATATGGACTTCAGTGTAGGAGATATTATTAAAATGAAAAAACCTCATCCCTGCGGCAGTCAGGAGTGGGAGATTCTTCGTGTCGGTGCTGATTTTCGTCTTAAATGTATGGGATGCGGACATCAGGTAATGATTGCCCGTAAGCTGGTGGAGAAAAATGTCAGGGGAGTACGCCGGGAAAAATAAATTTCTGCTTGCAAATTATTTATTTATATGATATCATATGTCTTCGTGATATATAGATTTATATTCCTTGCTCCTTGCAGTGAAGGGGCCATAAGACCAGAAGGAGGTGCAGTACAGCATGAATAAGTACGAATTAACAGTAGTTGTAAACGCAACTGTAGAGGACGATGTGAGAGCAGCAGTCATCGAGAAAGTTAAGGAGCTTATTACCCGTTTCGGTGGAACCAATACCGAAGTTAAGGAAGAGGGTAAGAAGAGATTAGCTTATGAGATTCAGAAGATGAATGAGGCTTTCTATTATTTTATTCATTTTGATGCTACGGCAGAATGCCCGGCTGAAATGGAAGCTCAGCTTCGTATTATGGACAACGTTCTTAGATACTTGTGTGTTAGAGTTGAAGAGTAATTCTAGTTCGGTTCATTTGTGAACCGGGAACGGAGGCAAGTATGAATAAAGTTATCTTAATGGGAAGATTAACAAGAGATCCGGATGTTCGTTACTCTACCGGAGAAAGACAGATGACTATTGCCAGATATACCTTGGCAGTAGATAGAAGACGCCGTAGTGGCGACGGAGAGCAGACAGCGGATTTTATATCCTGTGTTGCTTTTGACAGAAATGCTGAATTTGCTGAGAAATATCTTAAGCAGGGAACCAAAATAGCGGTTACCGGAAGAATTCAGACCGGAAGCTATACGAATAAAGACGGACAGAGAGTCTATACAACGGATGTTGTAGTTGAGGAATGCGAGTTTGCAGAGAGCAAAAACGCAGGTGGAAACGGTGGATTTACACCCGGAAGACCTGAACCGGATGCTGCCGCAGGAGATGGTTTTATGAACATCCCTGACGGAGTTGAAGATGAAGGATTGCCGTTTTAATTTAAATTAAATGATAAAAGGAGGTCATGATAAATGTCTAATCCAAGAGATGCTAAGAGCGATTCTCCAATGAGAAAGAGAATGGGCCGCAGAAGAAAAAAAGTTTGTGTATTCTGTGCCGATGCCGCTAACAACGTTATCGATTACAAGGATGTTAATAAATTAAAAAGATATGTATCTGAAAGAGGTAAAATTCTTCCAAGAAGAATTACAGGTACATGTGCAAAGCATCAGAGAGCACTTACAGTTGCTATCAAGAGAGCAAGACACATTGCTTTGTTACCTTACACATTAGATTAATGAGTACAACAGAAGCTCCGGTCACCATTGTGGCCGGAGTTTTTTTCATACTTCATACTGGAATTTTCTTATGGAAAAAGACGGACAGCCGTGTTATAATAAAAAGACCTTTTGATAGGAGAAGAATATGAAAACTATTTTTGGGAAAGTAAAAGGGCCTTTTCGTACAATTTTATACTGGCCGATTTTTTCTGGGGCATTTTTTGTATTGGTTGATATAGGAATGTTCTTTATTAATGTGAAAGCGGGAGTTTATTTTCTGTTAGTGCTTCTGGTATATGCAGTAGTATTGACGGTTTTCCTGATTTCAAAGAATACCGGAATAACCCAGAGCATGGTGGATTTTGCATCCGGATATGCCCAGATGCAGAAACGGCTGCTGGATGGATTTGCAGTTCCCTACGGATTACTGGATGAAAACGGAAGAATCATATGGATGAACAGTTCATTGCTGGAGCTTATAGGGAAGGATAATGCCCATAAGTATATTACATCCGTTTTTGACGGGCTGAAGATGCCGGAGAAGATTGAAGAAGGGGAATCTGTTGAGCTAAACACTGCTTTTAATTCAAGAGATTACAGGATTGTTATAGAGAAGGTTAATCTTGAAGGCATCAGTACAGAGACAAGCTCCATTATTGCTGATGGAGAAACCGGAATTTTTGCCATGTACCTTTTTGATGATACGGAAGTGAACGAATGCAGAAAAGAACTCCGTGAAGAAAGGTGCGTTACGGCCCTTATATATATTGACAACTATGATGAGGCGCTGGAGAGCATTGATGAAGTAAGACGCTCTCTCTTAATTGCACTGGTTGACCGTAAAATCAATAAATATGTCGCTTCCGGCAACGGAATTGTTAAAAAACTTGAGAAAGACAAATATCTGGTGGTGTTCAGATATAAATTCCTGGAGCAGCTCAGGGAGGATCGTTTTTCCATTCTGGAAGAAGTAAAATCAGTCAACATCGGTAATGAAATGTCAATTACACTGAGTATCGGCGTAGGTGCCATGAATTCCACCTATGAGAAGAACTATGAGATGGCAAGAGCTGCCATTGATTTGGCTCTGGGACGTGGCGGAGACCAGGCGGTGGTCCGTGAAGGCAATAAAGTTACCTATTACGGAGGCAAGAGTAATTCCATAGAGAAGAATACAAGGGTTAAGGCAAGAGTTAAGGCCCATGCCTTAAGAGAACTTCTGGAAAGCACGGACAATGTGCTGATTATGGGACATAAGATGAGCGATGTAGATGCAGTGGGTGCTGCAGTGGGTATATTTGCTGCAGCGCGTGTATTCGATAAAAAAGCCAATATTGTCCTCAATGACATTACAACCACCCTTCAGCCCATTGTGGATTTATATAAAAACAGCAGTGATTATGAGAAGGACTTATTTGTTTCAGGCGAAGAAGCTCTGGCGAAGGTTACGGCCAATACACTTCTTGTGGTAGTGGATGTTAATAAGAAGAGCTATACGGAATGTCCGGATCTTCTTAGTAAATGTAAGACAATAGTGGTACTTGACCATCACAGGCAGGGAAGTGAACCTATTGAGAATGCCACACTGTCATATATTGAACCTTATGCATCATCTACCTGTGAAATGGTGGCAGAGATATTACAGTATATAGGAGACAACATTCGTATTAAATCTATTGAGGCGGATACTATATATTCCGGTATAGTAATAGACACAAATAATTTTACCAATAAGGCCGGAGCAAGGACCTTTGAAGCAGCGGCATTTGTCAGAAGAAACGGAGCAGATATAATCAGAGTGCGCAAGCTTTTGAGAAGTGATATGATGGAATATAAAGCAAAGGCAGAAGCAGTAAGACATATGGAGATATACAGAGACTGTTTTGCATTAACCACATGTCCAAGTGCAGGCCTTCACAGTCCTACCATAGTGGGGGCACAGGCTGCCAATGAACTGCTTAATATAGTGGGCATTAAAGCATCGTTTGTGTTCACATATTATAATGATGAGATATATATAAGTGCTAGATCCATTGATGAGATTAATGTACAGCTTATTATGGAGAGGCTGGGGGGCGGAGGCCATATGACCATAGCCGGAGCCCAGCTTAAGGGCGTTACAGTGGATGATGCTATTTTGACTTTACAGAAAACTATAGATGCAATGATACAGGAGGGCGCAATTTAATGAAAATTATATTATTACAGGATGTTAAAACCCTTGGCAAAAAAGGACAGACCGTAGATGTAAGTGATGGGTATGCCCGCAACTTCATTTTGCCCAAGAAATTAGGAATTGAAGCTAATGCCAGAAATTTAAATGATCTTAAATTACAGAAGGCACATGAAGAAAAAGTGGCATTAGAACAGCTTGAAGAGGCGAAAGCCCTTGCTGCCAGAATAGAAAGCCTGAAAGTGGAAAGCTCCATTAAATCAGGTAAAGACGGAAGAGCATTTGGCTCTGTATCGTCTAAGGAAATTGCTGCGGCACTTAAAGAGCAGCATGGAATTGAAATAGATAAGAAGAAAATCAGTCTCGACGAACCTATCAGAACGGTGGGAACAAGTATTGTTACAGTTAAACTTCACAGAGATGTAACTGCAAAGCTTGCGGTACATGTTAGAGAGGCGTAATATGGATGAAGCGCTTATAAAGCGCGTAATGCCCCATAGTATTGAGGCTGAGAAAGCAGTAATAGGATCCATGTTAATGGACAGGGATGCAGTAATTACCGCATCGGATACCCTTACCAAGGAAGATTTCTATACTACACAGTACGGAATACTTTTTGAAGCCATGGTACAACTGGAAAAAGAAGGTAAGCCGACAGACCTGGTTCAGGTACAGGAGCGTGTCAGGCAGAACGGTGCTCCTCCGGAAATAGGAGAGATGGAATTTATCCGTGATATCCTTGCTGCAGTTCCAACCTCTGCCAATATTAAGCATTACGCACAAATAGTTAAAAATAAAGCTACATTAAGAAAACTTATCCGGAAGACCCAGTTGATTGAAGAGGCATGCTATAATGAAAAGGAAGATGTAAACAGCATTCTCTTTAACGCAGAAAAGGATATTACCTCAGTTACCCAGAGCGGGGGGAATGAGGAATTTCAGCCCATCGGTGAGGTTGTAAAGGAAGCTTTGGACAGAATGTCGGCGGCAGCAAGAGCCGGCGGCAGAATTACCGGAATTGCCACAGGATTTACAGATTTGGATTATAAGACATCAGGACTTCAGAATTCTGATTTTATTCTGGTGGCGGCACGTCCGTCAATGGGTAAAACTGCTTTTGTACTGAATATTGCCCAGTATGTCTCAGTAAAGCATGAGTACTATACTGCAATTTTCAGTTTGGAAATGTCAAAGCTGCAGCTTGTGAACCGTATTATTTCCATGGAATCCCGGGTAGATTCCAAAAATATCCGTACAGGGGATTTGAGCCCGTCAGAATGGGGAAGTGTTGCCGAAGGTGCATCGAGAATAGGCAATTCTCATCTTATCATTGACGATACGCCCGGTATTACAATAGGAGAGCTGAGAAGCAAATGCCGTAAACTGAAAAATGAAAAAAAACTGGATTTGATTATGATTGATTATATTCAGCTTATGTCCGGAGGCGGCAGAAGTGAATCCAGACAGCAGGAAGTTTCCGAAATTTCCAGAGCATTGAAGGGTCTTGCAAGGGAACTGAATGTTCCTGTTATAGCCCTTTCCCAGTTAAGCCGTGCAGTTGAGAGCAGGCCGGATAAACGCCCCATGCTATCGGATTTGCGAGAGTCCGGTGCCATTGAACAGGATGCGGACGTAGCCATGTTTATATACCGTGATGAATACTATAATAAAGACAGTAACCGTAAAGGTATTGCTGAAATTATTATAGCAAAACAGAGAAACGGTCCTGTGGGGACAGTGGAACTGGCATGGCTTCCGGATTTGACCAAGTTTGCCAATTTAAGCCTGGATAAACAACATCATAAAGAAGAATAAATATGCACCGTAATTAACTGTTTGTTGATTACGGTGTTTTTTTGTCCTAATTCGTCGATGAAATCAATACTCACAACATTACCGTAGAATTTATAATGTCTTCATAATAAAATATAAAGAGGCAAGGGTATATTAAATGGAAAACAAACGTTACATAATTTCAGAAGCGTCTCAGAAAACCGGACTTGAACCTCATGTGCTCAGATATTGGGAGGAGGAACTGGGGCTGGTTATTGAGAGAAACGAGCTGGGACACAGATATTATTCGGAAGAACAGATAAATCTGTTGTGCCGGGTTAAAGAAATGAAACAGAAAGGCTTTCAGCTAAAGGCGATAAAATCGGAACTTCTTAATAATAAAGAACTTCCATCAGTGAATGCCGAAAGTCTCGTACAGGTTAAGCCCTCATATGAAGATAAGATGGAGCAGTTTAAAGCCATACTGGGAGGAATTGTAGCCCAGGCCTTAAGGGAAAACAATGTGATTCTGGGACAGGAAATATCCCATACCGTGGGAGACAAGGTTATAAAAGAAATGGATTATCTGCTTCGGGAAAAAGAAGAGGCAGAGGAAGAAAGATATAAAAAATTGGATGAAACCATCCGGAACTGCCAGAAAAGTAATAAAGAGGCAGCAGCAGGAAGAGAGAGCAGGTTTCGCCGTAAAAAGAAAAAAACCCTGTAATATGAAAAAGTGTTCTGCAAAATACAGAACACTTTAACTGAACAAATATATTATTCAGCAGCGATAGCGCCTACCGGGCATGCAGCTTCACAAGCACCGCATGAGAGACAAGCGTCTTTATCAATTTCGTAATGTGTATCGCCGGGAGCAATGGCGCTTACAGGACATCCTGAAGCACAGCTTCCGCAGCTGACACAAGCGTCAGAAATAACATATGCCATCGTAACTTACCTCCTATATGTATACTAACGCTATTATAATCTATATTTTTGCATATTACAAGAAGAAAAAAATGCCTTACACTTGTCAGAATAATTTAAGTATTATATAATCATAATGCAAAATAAAAGTGGCAACACTATTAACAATAGGAGGAAATATATATGGCACAGATTAATAAGAGTATGATAATTCACGATATTATTGCGGTGGATCAGGAGATTGTCCCTATATTGCTTGGTGCGGGAATGCACTGTGTAGGATGTCCTTCCGCACAGGGAGAATCTTTGGAAATGGCAGCAATGGTTCACGGAATAGATGCTGATGAATTAGTTAATCAGATTAACCAATATCTTGCAGATAAAGAGGCAGCAACAGAAGCTGAATAGGGTTATGTACAGAAAATTTTTTCTAAAAAAACCTTCCAACGGCGAGCGGGGAGATTTTCTGTGGACTGTGGCTTCCGGAGTGATATATTCCCTTACATCCCTGGTATTTCTCATAGTTGTATCCAACGTACTGGGGGATGTGGAATCGAATATATATTCCATAGGAATGATGGTTGCACAGCAGATGCTTACGGTTGGAAGATTTTCCGTAAGAAATTTTCAGGTGTCAGATGTTAAAGATAAATATTCTTTTGGAGAATATTTATCTTTTCGTATAATTACCTGTACGGCAGCAATTCTCATAACGGCAGGCTGGATTATAATTGGCGGTTATACGGGGGAAGTGGCGGTTGTTATTGCCGCATTTACTATTCACAGGATATCTGAAAGCTTTTCGGATTTGTTTGAAGGATTATATCAACAGAAGCTCAGGCTGGATATAAGCGGAAAAAGCCAGTTTGTCAAAAACGTAATTATGCTTATAACATTTTGCGGTCTGATACTGTTAACGCGGAATCTGGTATTCTCCTCTGTATTTTTGGCAGCGGAGTCTGTAATATTACTTTTCATTATTGATTTTCCGCTTATAGGCAATTTTGCAAAGTTTAAAGTCTGCTTCAGATTTAAAGCTATGTGGCAGATAGGCGCTGCCTGCTTTTCCCTGTTTTTAAGCTCCTTTCTGCATGCTTATATAAATAACTCACCCAAATATGCCATTGAAAATTATCATGGAGAGGGAAGCGAAATAGGTGTGGGAAGGTTCAGTATGCTTTTTATGCCCACATTTGCAGTGGAGCTTCTGGCCGGATTTACATTGAGAACGTGGCTTACCAAAATGGCCATAAGTCATGAGGAAGG
Organism: Butyrivibrio sp.; assembly: GCA_051880015.1. Classification (GTDB taxonomy): domain Bacteria; phylum Bacillota; class Clostridia; order Lachnospirales; family Lachnospiraceae; genus Eshraghiella. The sequence goes on from JBJEND010000021.1 coordinate 18,533, forward strand.
GGATAGCCGTACCTTCAGAAAACTAATTTTACAACAGCTGGGTGTTATTACGGTAGTTACCGGAGCAGCAATGGTTCTGATGTATTTTCTGGGGGGATTTTTATTATCATTTATATATGGTACAGACTTATACGGATATGAAACAGTTAATGCCCTTCTCATGTTCTGCGGTGGTCTGGTGGCTGTATACAGTCTTTTTGAAAATGTAGTTATAATTTACAGAAAACAGCATTTCAGCATAATTATTAATATAGTTTCCACCGTGGCTGCGGCGGTTATTGTACCTGCCCTTACAGAATGGGGATTTATATTAGGAGCGACAATAGGATTTGTAATTGCAAATGCTATTCGCGTTATGGGATACGGAATATTGTCGTTATGTTGTGCAATATCAGAAAATAAACCGGTACGGAATAAATAATCCGCACCGGTTTTTAAATTACAGAACAAGGAAGAAAACAAAGTATGCGATATAGCTCACTAACATTATAATGCCGCCGATTCTGCCCAGTTTCTTATTTTTAATTACACATACAAAGAGGAGAATCATTGTCAGCAATGCCATAATATTATCCACGATAAAGGCATTTGCGTATGTAATAGGAGTTATAACTGCAGTCACACCCAGAACAAATAAAATATTGAAAATATTGCTTCCTACAATATTACCGATGGCAATATCGGCATTTTTCTTAATTGCTGCGGTAACGGAGGTTATTAATTCGGGAAGTGATGTTCCGAAGGCTACAATGGTGAGACCGATGAGTCTTTCGCTCATTCCGAAATGTGTGGCAATTTCCGTTGCGGAATCAACCGTAATCTGACTTCCGAATATAATTCCTGCACCGCCGATAAGGATGAACAGAATCATTTTCCATACAGGCATTTTTTTAATGGGAGTTTCATCTTCCACACCCTGGACTTTCTGTTTTTTGGATACTAATATAAGGTATACCATGAATGCAGCCAGAAGGAGGATAAAAATAATTCCGTCAATACGGCTGATGTCATGTCCCATTATACCAAGACCAAGAAGCAGGGCAGTAATAAATGCCACAAAGGGAATCTCGTACCGGAAGGTATTTTTCTGGATTGCCAGAGGGGTAATAATAGAAGCAATACCCAGAATTAAAAGTACATTCATAATATTGCTTCCTACAACATTACTGATGGCCAGATCCGTGCTGCCCTGTATTCCGGCAGTTATGCTTATGGCAGCTTCGGGAGCACTTGTTCCGAAGGCCACAATAGTAAGACCGATAACTATCTGAGGTATTCCCAGTCTGTCTGCCAGAGAGGAGGCACCGTCCACGAACCAGTCAGCTCCTTTCATAAGAAATACAAATCCAAGAATCAAAAATAAAATTTGTACGCCTAAGGGTACACCGGCAATAAATTCTTCTAACATAGCTCTCTTCCTTTCTAATTTAAAACTTTATAATTCCAAAATACTCAAGAAGTATTTTGATTCCCAGTAAAATAAGAATAACACCTCCGGCAATCTGCGCCTTGTTTTTGAATATAGAGCCGAAAACATTGCCAATCTTAACTCCTGCGGCAGAAATAATAAATGTTACAATACCTATTACTCCCACACCGAAAAGAGTATTAATAAATGCGCTTGCACTAAGTACCTGAACCGGAATACAGGCAAAGGTAATACCTATTGCCAGAGCGTCAATGCTTGTGGCAATGGCCATAATAAACATTGTTTTAAATCCAAATGCGTTTTCTTCGTTTTGCTCTTCATCCTTGGAAAAAGCTTCTCTAATCATATTGGCACCAATGATTACCAATAAAGCAAAAGCTATCCATGATGAAACAGTCTGAATGAGATGTGCAAACTGGATTCCGAGAAAATATCCTATAAGAGGCATCAAAGCCTGAAAACCTCCAAACCATCCTCCGACTATGAACATGTGTTTCACAGACAGTTTAGTAGTGGAAAGGCCTTTGCATATTGAAACAGCAAAAGCATCCATTGCCAGCCCTACAGCTAAAAGTATTAATGTAAAAATATCCATGATTTATACCATCCTATTGTACATAATGTCAGCAATAAAAAAAAGACGCACGCATAGCATAATTGCCATACATGAGTCTCATCAATTAAGGCAAACCAGATCTATATGATCGGGGTTGTTGGTTTGCCACGCTTACACGCTGACTACTCCCTCAGTAAACATTAGGGACATTGTACGATAATATTTAAAG
>JBJEND010000022.1:0-4082 GCA_051880015.1 Butyrivibrio sp.
CTTCCCCTTCTATGGCCCTGGTATTATTAATTGTTGCCACATAACCATTTTCGCCTTTTGCATGCTTCATGTGATTAAATAATTCATCATCATATGCATTTTTTTCATATTCCCCAAACAGAAAATCCATGTTATTGTAATACTCATCATAGTCCGTATCTATTGCAAGGTAGGTATATAATCCATCCGTTTTGTCCGGTTTGGTGATTGTTCCGTCAAAATAAATCGTCTTACCGCCTATCTGCAGGACTTCATCAATCTCCTCACTGGTAAGGGTTACAACGGTCATATCCTCTTCTGCTTCAGTTGTCCCGCCCTCAATCTGTTCACTTAATGTATTCTCTTTTGGCATGGTGGTTGGTGTTTTCTGGCATCCTGCCAGAATTAAGAATACTGCTATAAATAGAGGTAAGAGTTTCTTTTTCAAAGTTTAATCCCCCCTTATGAAGTAATTTTATTAGACACCCGGTTCTTAAAATAATGTCTGTAAATTAACTTGAGTGTCGAAATCAGACTTTAATAGTCATATATGATATTTAGTCGTTAATTTAAATATAACAAACGCATTATATTATGTCAATATACGACTTGATTTTTTCGCCCGAATTGTATATTTATATATCAATTTATCAGTTCAAATAAAAAACTCAGCCCTGACTGTGTACTGGTTATTTGTAATTTATACGCAGTCATAAAGCTGAGTGTTTTATATCCTAAGTTGTTAATCATGGTATTGACAGATATTACGCAGTTGGACTTTTCGCCCGCATAACAGGTTTATTTCTTTTTAAATACCCAATATTCTGCTATATATTCAGGCCAATCGCAATCCCAATCCCCATTACTTTCATTATTATCCGTATAGTAAAAAGCCATCACAACATTATCAGCTTTTCCGTCTATAATTCTATCTACAGCATCGGAAAACGCATAGTAACAGCAGAATAGATTTTTTAATTTGACAGCTTTATCTTCATCTTCGCATAAGTAGAATGAAACATCACCGGGAACACTCGTAAATGGAATGCCACCATCCGGTACAATTCTGGCAAACGGCTCTTTCATCCATGAACAATCATATTCTTCTTTTTCTACACATTCATCAAAAGTATTACAATATTTTCTTAAATCCACAACCTTGCCATCAACATAAACTACGGCATATCCCTGTCTGTTATCCATCTTGGACTCTTCATTTATATAAGTATATCTATAATCCCTCAACGTACAATTATGTCCCGGAATTGGATAACAATACTTTTCTTATTTAGAAAAACTATTTCTATCTTTAATAATGTCAATTTCCAGTTCCTTTCTGCCTAAAACTTCAGATTCATTTATATTTATAATATACATTTCATAATCATCATTTATATATGGAGGAAAGCCAAATTCGCCCCTCCCAAGATTACGATATAATGGCTTCCTTCAAGGGTATAATACTCAGTTGGTTCATTTATGTAACCTATAACGGTCCCCTTCTTCAAAACATCTCCGCTATTAATGGGAATGTCCTTCAACTGATAATAATATAATGTATACCCGTTACCTAAATTTGTCTTAACGTATGCTCCGTACTCCTCATCATCCCCAACCTCTATTACTGTGCCGTCTGCCCCACAGTAAACAGGAGTACCCATATCCGCCTGAATCATAATTCCTTCAGATATTTTATATAAATCCTGGGTCTTGTGATAGACAGTTTCCCCGGTACAAAAGCCCATTAATATTTCACCTTTTACAGGCCAGGCAAGTATACTGTCTTTTGTAAAATTGGGGCTGTCCGGGTCAGGATTATGATAATCCACCCTGGTATCCATTGAAGTATCTTCACTTGCAGTTGTACCGGTTGTATTTTCGTTATCTGTGCTTATCCTGGGATTTATGCCACCCGTACAAATAAATACAACGCTGCAAATAACTGCCATTACAATACATGCCACGACAACTATCAGGAAACTTTTTGATTTTCTTTTGGAGGAATATTCTACTTCTTCTCCCGTAAATTTTTCCATACAATACGGGCAAAAATGTATTTCTTCCGGTATATCTTTGTGACAATTTGGACATTTGGTAATATTAATTTTCGTCTCTTTAGTCTATTTCATACTTTTTATCAATTCTTTTACACTGCTGTACCGCTCTTTGGGATTAATTCTTGTACACTTATTCACAATACGCTGCCATTTTCCACTGCATATTTTTTGGATGGATGCTCACCTGTCAGCATTACATTTATAAGAATTCCAATGGAATATATGTCACTTTGGGCATTGGTCTCTGCTATTCCATACTGTTCCGGGGGAGCAAAGCCCGTTGTTCCCAGTATTGTAGTGTCTTTGCCGGTATTTTCTCTTACTATCCTTGATATGTTATAATAAAAGTCCATCTCTAAGGCTGACTTGATTAAAAAGAGTGATATAAATGAGATTTACGGATATCAGATTTTATCAGGGAAACGCTTTCCTTCCCGTAATAAATTAATAAGTCTGTGTATAGGCGGAGAATTCTCTCTTGAAGAGACTAATGACGTTTTGAGAGTTGGCGGCTATTCATCCCTATTTCCCAAAATAAAAAGGGATAGCATTATCATCTTCGGCATACAAAATAACTATACCGTATTGCAGATTAATGAATCCCTTTATGCGCATCAATTACCCACGCTTTAATTCTTATTTTCCGAATCGGTTAAATGAAGAACAGACATTGATGCTAAACAGCCCATCCCTGTTGCAGTAAAAATAAATCTTTTCAACTCCACTGATTTTGAATCCGGCGGCTGCATCCCCTTCCGGATAAAGTTTTACAATCTGCATTCTGTCAGATGATAAAGCTGCTATAAATGAAATATAATGCTTTTTTGTCATCTCATGATTAATACGAATATATATCTCATCTTCTATTCTTTCAATGAGAATCCCGTGGTTTGCATCAGCTTCCTCTGCTTCGGACGGATTAAGTAATACTCCGTGGCAGTGGATTACAGCCTCTCCCATACTGTGTATCACATTCCCGCAAACAGGACAAACATAAAATTTTGAACGCAGCATATTAGCTGATACATTCGTATTAAAAATAGTATTCCCGGATATTAATTCCGCAACAGATACAGAAAATGCATCTGCTATTGGCTCCAACAGAGTAATATCCGGATACCCCTTTGCCGTCTCCCATTTGGAAACTGTCTTATCGCTCACTCCCAGTTTTTCGGCCAGCTGCAGCTGTGTCATTTTATTCTTTTCCCGCAGTTCTTTAATTACAGTACCTGTAACATATTGATTCATAACTCCACCTCCATACCCTGATTGTATAACAAATAAACAATTCATACTACCTACGGAAAGTAGAGGTGATGTGTTTTCTTTTCAAATGGTACCAAATTTCTCTTAAAATCGGGGAATTCCAAGATACTCATCAAGTCTTTGTTCTTCTAATTCAGCTATCATATTTGTAAATGGTTTTAAATCTCCCTCTACTGCGTACGCCTCCAGCGTCTCAAAATATTCCAGTCTGTTTTCTTTAGCTATGGATACAGGTAAAAATCCGTTTGCCATCAACTGATAATTCATAATCATTCGCGAGGTTCTCCCGTTGCCATCAACGAAGGGATAAATTTTTACAAACTCAGCATGAGTCCACGCAGCAAATTCTATGGCATTCTCTTTTGCTTTGTATTGCATATCTGCATAGAAGTTTTTTATCTGCTGATACATTTCACTCGGCACCGGTGGCTTGTGTTTTGCACCGGATATTCTTACTTCCACATTTCGATAAATTCCTCCGGTAAAAATATTCTCCATAAGCAGTGCATGAATGTCTTTAATGATTCTTTCATCCAATAACTTTCCCTCGGACACACATTTTTTTACAAATCCAAATGCTTTATTGTGATTAACTACTTCATATATTTCCCGAAGTGTTTTGCCCCCAACAGAAATGCCATCTTCCAGCACTGCTTTGGTCTGAATCAGACTCAGTGTGTTTCCCTCTATGGCAGTGGAGTTATGTGTATATTCAACTTCAAAACTTTTGTCAAAACTTTGAAATGCTTCTTTTGGCAACTGTTCATATAATTTATTAAG
>JBJEND010000023.1:0-4076 GCA_051880015.1 Butyrivibrio sp.
GCCTCAATGTCATTTATAATAAGAATTCTGACAAAAAAAGCTGATAAAAAAGCGTAAAATGCTTAAATTACCTTGACAAATCGGCATGAAACATATATAAATATCTTTGTAGGTAACACGATCGGAATATTACTCGTTATATGAGGTCAGTTTTACACGAATATTTTATATGTTATTAGGAGGAATTTAATCCATGAACAAAACAGAATTAGTTGCAGCTATTGCAGAGAAGACAAACCTTACAAAAGCAGATTCAGAGAAGGCTTTAAAGGCATTCACAGAAGTTGTTGCTGAAGAGTTAAAGAAGGGTGAGAAGATCACATTAGTTGGTTTCGGAACATTTGAAGTAGCTGAGAGATCAGCAAGAGAAGGAAGAAATCCTTTAACAGGTGAGACAATCAAGATTGCTGCTTCTAAGTCACCAAAATTCAAAGCTGGCAAAGCATTAAAGGACAGCCTCAACTAATCACGGATTTATTATCATCAGATTTTCATACAACTCAAGGCATTTTGTCTTGAGTTGTTTTTTTCTTTATACAAGAGGAAAGTATTCGTAATATTTATCAGGAGGAAGTATATGAGACTTGACAAATTTTTAAAGGTATCCCGTCTGATTAAGCGAAGGACGGTGGCAAATGAAGCCTGTGATTCCCAGAGGGTATCACTTAACGGAAAGCCTGCCAAGGCATCGGCTGAAGTCAGGGTGGGTGATATTATTGAAATTCAGTTTGGAACCAAAGCTGTCAAAGTGAAGGTTACGGAAATTGTTGAAACCACCAAAAAAGATGAAGCCAAGGATATGTTTACCTATATAACGGAATAAGGATAAGGTCTAAAAGATGGTGCCGCCGAATATAATATATCAAAATGCCGGGAGAGCAGGCATATGGGCATATGGAGGTACTGATGGAAGATAAATTAACCGCAAGACCGCACAATCTGGTTTTTAATAACAGGAAAAGCGGTTCCATAACGGGAGTAAAGGACGTTATCTCTTTTGATTTGACATCGATTCTTCTTGAAACGGAATACGGAATGCTGACGGTTAAAGGGCATGATTTGCACATTAACCGCCTGACCGTGGAAAAAGGAGAGCTTGAAATAGAGGGAACGATTGACGGATTGGCATATTCGGATGTGAACACTTATGCCAAAAAAGGTGAGTCCATATTTGCCAGACTGTTTAAATAATGGCGGATTTTATTTCAGGGGAATTATTCAAACTGGCAATGTCAATAGGGTTCGGTGCAGCCATGGCGGCAATCTATGATATTTTCAGAATCCTGCGAAGAATTGTTCCCCACAATACAGTGGCGGTTTCCACGGAGGATTTGCTTTTCTGGGTGTGCCTGGGATTTCCGGCCTTTGGATTTGTGCTGTTTATTAATGATGGAATATTCCGCCTTTACTTTGTTCTGGGCATTATGCTGGGAATTTTTGTATATAGGGAAACCGTAAGCCGCATATTGGTTAAGTTTATAGTTTTTTTTGTGAAAAAAATAATAAAAATATTTACAGCGGTATTGAAAAAAATTCACAAAGCATTTAAAATAAAGAGTAGTACGAAAGAATCCAAAAAACGGAGGTGACAGTGTGAAAAATAGAATACGTAAAAAGACATCCAACCGAATGATAAGCGCTGTCATATGCCTTCTTGTTATTGCAATATGCGTGGTATTTTATTCCAGAAGCCGGGAGATTAAGGCACAGAATCAGGATAAGCATGAGCAGGTGGAACAGCTCAGACAGGAGCTTGAGGCGGAAGAGAACCGGGCACAGGAGCTTGAGGAGTATTCCAAATATGTCAATACCAAACAGTTTGTAGAAGATATGGCAAGAGAGAAACTTGGACTGATATATCCGGGTGAGCTTATTTTTAAATCAGAATAGAAGTGCTTCCTTTCAGAATTCGGGGAAGCACTTTTTTAATGGGATTTAATCTGCTGACAGATTTTGACAAATTTTTTGTGAAAAGCAGTATATAATTATATGCTATCTGAAACTGAACGGAGTAGAGCGTTATGGGTAACATTTCTTATGTACAGATGCGTATTATGGAGACTGCAGACAGCTTCCGTAAGCTGTATTATATATACCGGGATAAAGAGAAAGAAAATGTAGTGGGAGAACATCTGCTGGAAACTGCCAATCTCCTTGAGGAGATTTCCGGCATGGAAAATAAAAGTGAGGAAATTCACAGGGATATGTCTGCCAAGATGAAAAAAATTCTTAAGCAGAACGGTATTGGAATGGATTCAATGCAGATTTATTATAAGAAAAACGGGCGTATGGAACTGGCTGTGCGGGCAAAAACCATAAAAAACAGGTGTATTCAGGTGGCGGATATGGCAAAATTTCTGAGCGCTTTTTTTGCAAGGGAGCTGGCTCCGTCAGCAGACAGCAGAATGTTTATTGTGAACCAGACGGAGGAATTTGTATTTGAGGAACGTCCGGAATACTTTACAATCACAGGAACTGCAGCCTGCAGTAAGGACAAAGGAAAAGTATCGGGAGATTCTTATTCCTGCATAAATAATCAGGGAGGCAGGACACAGGTGTGCATCTGTGACGGAATGGGAACCGGGGCTGCGGCTGCCAGAACCAGCAGTAATGTGGTGGAAATACTGGAGCAGTTTTTTGAAGTGGGATTTTCCGAAAAAACCGGGGTGAAGCTTGTAAATTCAGCAATGGCAGCAAGGGGGGAGGATAACCCTTTTACACTGGATGTGGCTGTTTTTGATTTGTATGAGGGAAAATGCAGTATGATAAAGCTGGGAGCCATGGCCTCCTATGTTAAAAGCGATTCGGTTATAAAGATTATTAAACCGTCAGCTCTTCCGGCGGGAATTTTTGAGAATACAGAGCCGGATGTGGAGGAAGTGACCGTAGCGGACGGGGATTATATTATTATGCTAAGCGACGGAGTTATGGATGCGCTGCCTTTTTATGACAAAGAGCAGCAGATGGGAAAAATAATAGAGAAACTTCCTAAAAGCAGCCCCAAGCTGATGGCAGAGCATATTCTGGAGGAAATCATCTTTTATCTTGGAGATGAGTATAAGGATGACATGACTGTAATGGTTACGGGAATCTGGAAGGCTTGAAATATTTTTGAGGATAAAGTATATTAAAAGTATGCTTAAGAAGATTGAAGAGTTTGCCAACAGAAACGGAATGTTTGAAAATTGCCGGCGGATAGTTGTAGGACTGTCCGGGGGTGCTGATTCCGTGTGCCTTTTAAGCGTTCTTAATGAGCTTAAGCCGGAATACGGCTATGAGCTTACGGCAGTGCATATCCACCATGGAATCAGAGGCCCGGAGGCAGATAATGATGAAAAATTCTGCATACAGTTGTGTGGTGAGCTTAAAATCCCTCTTAAGGTGTATCATTACAATGTTTTGGAATATGCAAAGGAGAACAGGCTTACTTCGGAAGAGGCGGGCAGGATTTTACGTTACAGAGCCTTCAATGAATGTGCCGGAGACGGGCGTATTGCAGTGGCGCACCATAGGAATGACCAGGCGGAAACAGTTATTTTTAATATTTGCCGGGGAAGCGGCCTCACTGGGATAAGCGGAATAAGGCCTGTAAGAGATAATGTTATAAGACCCCTTTTATGCTGTAGCAGAGGGGAAATAGAGAATTATATTACTCAAAAAGGAATTTCATACTGCACAGACAGTACTAACAGTGAAACGGAATACAGTCGTAACAGAATACGCAATATAATAATTCCGTATCTGGAGGAGAACATTAATTCAAAAGCCGTGGAGAATATAGCAAGAGCGGCCGGAAATGCAGGGGAGGCCGAGAGATATCTTGAACAGATTACTTCCCGGAAATATAATGAAGCCGTCACATATATGCACAAAAGCATTTTACTGAAGGGTACTGATGGGGAAGATGAGTATATGCTTGGCAGGCTTATAAGGCGGGCTGTGCAGGAGCTCAATGCAGGACTTAAGGACGTGGGAGAGGCCAATATAGCAGAAACGGTAAAACTGCTCAATGCTCAAAAAGGCAGCAGGTGCCGCCTGCCGGAGGGAATCTGGGCAGAGAGGACACGAAACGGGCT
>JBJEND010000024.1:0-20554 GCA_051880015.1 Butyrivibrio sp.
GAAGTGGTAAGCATAGGTGACATTGTACAGGTTAAGATTCTGGATGTGGATTTAAAGAAAAAGCGAATACAGCTTACAATGATTATATAATTCTTATATGTAAAAGGCACGGAATACCTCCGTGCCTTTTTGTCTGTGCATTATCTGAAAATAATTTCTCCTGTATTGCAATCCATACTTTCCACTATAGCCAGGGATTCCAGGCGTATTCCCTTCTCCCTTAACAGCTGTCCGCCCTGTTGAAAGCCCTTTTCCACTGCGATTCCCACGCCTTCCAAGGTAGCACCGGAAGCCTGTATCAGTTCACAAAGTCCGTTAATGGCACAGCCGTTAGCCAGAAAATCATCAATAACAAGGACATGATCCTCCGGTCCCAGATATTTTTTACTTACGATTACATCATATGTTTTCTTATGGGTAAAGGATTCTATTTTCGTGGTGTACATTTCACCATCAATGTTAATACTCTGGGACTTTTTGGCGAAAACAACGGGAACCTTAAAGGATTCCGCCGCTATACATGCAATTCCGATTCCCGATGCTTCTATCGTGAGTATCTTATTAATTGGTCTGTCAGCAAAAAGTCTCTTCCACTCTTCTCCCATTTGATGAAAAAGTTCCACATCCATCTGATGATTTAAAAAACTGTCAACCTTAAGTACATCACCCTGTTTAATCACTCCGTCTCTGCGGATTCTGTCTTCAAGTATCTTCATAATCTGCTCCCCTATCGCTCTTCTCTGAAATATGGCAGTCCCAGATGCGCAGGAGGCTGCTGCTCCCGCTTCTTACGGAGACTGGTAAATACAAGTACAATTATGGTTATAAGATATGGCAGCATTTTAATAATCTGTGTCTGATGTGGATTCAGTCCGTCAATATATAAGAATAATATGCACAATCCGCCGAAGACCATTGAGCCCCAGATGGCATTTAATGGTTTCCACATTGCAAAAATTACCAGAGCCACCGCTAACCAGCCCAACTCTCCTATTCCGTTGTTGGTCCAGGTTCCGCCGGAAAAATCCATTACAAAATACAGTCCGCCCAGTCCGCTTATGGCGCCTCCCACAATAGTTGCAACGTATTTATATACAACTACATTAATTCCCGCCGCATCCGCTGTTGCGGGATTCTCGCCTACAGCCCTGAGATTAAGTCCTTTTCTCGTTTTCTTAAGAAAATATGCCAGTAGAATGGTTATAAAAATTGCAAGATAAAACATCCAGCCTCTCTTAAATAACAACTCTCCAAGGACGGGAATATCCTTAAGTCCGGGGATAGCGGCCTTATATGCTCCCGAGGTTACAGGCACTGACACCTGTCCCACTCCTCCTGCGAGTTTGGAAAGGGAACCTCCGAAAAAGTTACCGAAGCCCATTCCGAATATGGTAAGTGCCAGACCGGTTACATTCTGATTGGCCCTTAACGTTATTGTTAAAAAACTGTATATAAGAGCTCCCAGTGCGGAACAAGCCAGAGCACATGCCACTGATATCAAAAGTCCCGCCACAGCACTGGGTTTGGCTGCATGCATTTCGTAAAGATATGCCCCTGAAAGGCCTCCTATTCCTCCCATATACATAATTCCGGGAACACCGAGATTGAGGTTGCCGGATTTCTGTGTGAGTATTTCACCATCTGCACCGAACAGAAGAATTATTGCCTGTGTAATGGCACGCTGTAAAAAAGAAATAACGATTCCCATCCCTATGCTCCTTTCTTTCTGAACTGTATTTTATAATTAATGAAAAATTCACATCCTAATACGAAGAAAAGAATAATTCCCGTAATAACATCCGACATACTTTCATTAAGATTGCAGGCAGTTGCCACCTGTATGGAGCCCTGACTTAAAAATACAAGTCCGAAGGCTGCAAAAATCATTACAAAGGGGTTAAGATGAGCAAGCCATGCAACTATGATTGCGGTAAAGCCCCTTCCTCCTGCGGTATCCGGTTTAATTGTATGATCTGCTCCGCTAACTATTAAAAATCCTGCAAGGGCAGCAATTCCTCCGGAAATTGCCATAGTTCTGATAATTGTTTTCTTAACATTGATTCCTGCGTATTTTGCAGTATTCTCACTTTCACCTACTACGGAAATTTCATATCCGTGCTTCGTAAATTTCATGTATACAAACATCAGAATAACAACGGAAATTACAATAACAATATGCCATCCGTAGGGTCCGAACAGCTCCGGAAGCCATCCTGCCTTAGTGGAAAGATTAATTGCCGGAACATTATTGGAGCCTTTTGGAGACTCCCAGTATGTTATACATAAATTAACAATCTGCAATGCCACATAATTCATCATTAATGTAAACAGTGTCTCATTGGTATTCCAGTTGGCCTTAAAAATTGCCGGAATAATACCCCATATAACACCGGCAATAATACTTCCAAGTATCATCGTGGTAAACAACAGCGGAGCCGGAAGTTTATCTCCCAGAAAAATCATTATTGCCGCAGTTGTTACTCCTCCCATTAATATCTGGCCCTCTGCACCTATGTTCCAGAATTTCATTTTAAAAGCGGGTACCAAAGCCAACGCAACCAATAACAAAGTGGCAGTCTCTTTAAGGGTAGACCATATTCTCCTGGGGGTTCCCACCGCACCCTGTACTATGGCCTGGTATACTTCTATGGGATTATAACCTGTAATAACTATAATAACCAATGCACATACCACAAGGGATGCAAGTATTCCCGCAACCCTTATGATAACTGACTGGCTTACAGGCACTGTATCGCGCTTCACTATATGAATTAACGGTTCCTTGACAGCTTTAGCTGTTTTCTCTTCATTCATCTATGCCTGTTCCTCCTTCCAGCCATCTCCTCCGCCTGTCATAAGTCTTCCAAGCTCTTCTTTATCGGTCTTTCTGCCGTCAACTATTCCACTGACTTTTCCCTGGCACAAAACCAGAATCCTGTCACACAGTTCCACCAGAACATCCAAATCCTCTCCTACATATATAACGGCTGCTCCACGTTTTTTCTGTTCATTTAACAGTCTGTATATGGTATATGATGAATTGATATCCAGACCTCTCACCGCATATGCTGCCATCAGCACTCTTGGCCTTGAGGATATTTCCCTTCCTACCAGAACCTTCTGTACATTACCTCCTGAAAGACGGCTTACGGGAGTGGAAACACCGGGAGTTACTACTTCCAAATCCTCTATTATCTGCTCTGCAAGCTCCTTGGGCTGCTTCCTGTTGAGAAAAAAGCCCTTTCCTTTACTGTAGCTTCTTAGCATCATATTACCGGTCATTCCCATGGAACCCACAAGTCCCATTCCCAGTCTGTCTTCCGGGACAAAGGAAAGTCTTACTCCCATTTCTGCTATACGGGAGGGTTTGGTATCAGTAATGTCTATTGAATCTCTGGTCTTCGGGGTGTATATTATTCTACCTGATTCCTTGGGAATAAGACCGGAAATTGCCTCCAGAAGTTCTCTCTGCCCGCTTCCGGCGATACCGGCAATACCCAGTATCTCTCCCCCATTAGCCTTGAATGACACATTATCCAGTGTCTTGTGTCCCTCTTTATTGATACAGGTAAGACCTTCAACCGAAAGCCGTTCCGTTACATTCTCCGGTATGGTCCTCTCTATATTTAATTCTACCTTCTTACCTACCATCATTTCTGTAAGGCTTGACCGAGTGGCAGAAGCAGTTTCCACCGTGTCAATATATTTTCCTTTACGAAGAATAGCCACTCTGTCAGAGATAGCCATAACCTCATTAAGCTTATGGGTTATAATGATAATACCATGTCCGGCCTTGCGCATATTTCTGAGGACGGTAAAAAGTCTTTCCGTTTCCTGTGGAGTAAGTACCGCCGTTGGCTCGTCCAATATAAGAATATTGGCACCTCTGTACAGAACCTTAACAATTTCCACTGTCTGCTTCTGTGAAACAGACATCTCATATACTTTCTGGTTAGGATCCAGATCGAAACCAAATTTGTCCGTTATTTCGTTAATCTTTTCAATTATACGATTCATATCCAGACGTGATTTACCCGGTAATCCCAGAATAATATTTTCCGCCGCCGTAAGAACATCCACCAGCTTAAAATGCTGATGAATCATACCAATCCCTAAGTCAAAAGAATCCTTGGGGGAGCGTATTGAAACCTCTTTACCGTGAACAAAAATATGTCCCTCATCAGGAAAATATATTCCTGAAAGCATGTTCATAAGGGTAGTTTTACCACTTCCGTTTTCACCCAGGATTGCAAGAATCTCACCCTCTCTGAGAGTCAGATTAACTTTGTCATTTGCAAGGACCTTACCAAAGCTTTTGGATATATTCTTCAATTCAATCGCATTTGTTGATTCCACTTGCCATCCTCCGTTGTTTCATTCCTAATTTAATATAACCTATAGTATATCATATGGATTTTTTAAAGTCTATTAGGAGATTAAAGGTTTTAAAGAAAAAAGGAGATTACACGATGCAGCAATATGCTGCCCGCATAAATCTCCTTTAATCCATATTATTTATGTATTATTTCTCTGTAATACCATCAATGATAATGGCAAATGAAGGTGCTGATGCCTTCTCGGATTCATGAAAATATCCGTCGCTTACATAATCTGCAAAAGCTTTGCCTTCTTCTGTCTGAACGTACTCTTCAAGTGTCTTTCCTCCAACAGTAAATGTTGAAGTATCAAATACCTTTAATGTTCCGTCAATGATTGCCTTCTCAACTTCTGCTACCTTCTCTGCTGTTCCTGCAGCAACTGCTTTATCATTGAGCTCTGTAATCTTATCTGCGCCCTCTGCATAACCCTGGCTCCAGTCAGTAGAAATTTCCTTGCCATTAATTACACACTCAACTGCATATGTATAATATGCGGACCAGTCAATAGAAGCAGATGTAAGTGCAGTATTAGGAGCAGCTTCAATCATGCTGATATTATATCCTACAACAGGAACCCCTGCTGCTTCACATGCGGTAGGTGCACCAACTGTATCTGCATGCTGGCTGATTAATACACAGCCTGAATCTATAAGAGCCTCAGCAGTTGATTTCTCAAGAGCCTGATCTGACCAGTCATTGGTGTACTGAACTTCCATTGTAGCGCTTTCACATACTGAACGGATTCCAAGGTAGAAAGCAGTATATCCGGAAATAACCTCTGCAAAAGGAAAAGCTCCAACATATCCGACTTTAGCTTTCTCAGCCGTAATATCACCCTTTTCAATCATCTCATTCAGCTTAAGTCCTGCAACAACACCTGCAACATAACGGGATTCATATACATTGGTAAAATAATTGTGCATATTGGAAAGTCCGGAAGAAGCAGCCTTATAGCCTGTAGCATGACAGAACTCGATGTCAGGATTTTCCTTTGCAGCCTGAATCATTGAATCTTCATATCCAAAGCTGTTACCGAAAATAATGTCACAGCCTGAATCAACAAGGTCAAGTACAGCTTCAAGTGCATCGCTTCCCTCAGGAATATTTTTCTTATAAATAACCTGGTCTTCTGAAAGTCCGAGTTTCTCAACCATTGCTTCCACACCTGCAATATGTGCATATGTGTATCCTTCATTCTCATCACCGATGCAGATAACACCCACTTTAATATCGGATGATCCGCCGTTGTCTTTGCCTCCTGTAGATGCACATCCGGCAAGTCCGAATACCATCAGCGCAGCCAAAAGTAAACTTAAAATTTTCTTTTTCATTTGAAAAGACCTCCTTTTTTAATAATTGAATGGTACAATAAAAAAATTCTTTTGTAAAGTACCAAAACAATTATTGTCTGGGTTTTCTGAAGCGAATACGGCGAAATCCTTTCTTTTGCCTTTTCTCTTCCATGGCCTCTTCCTGTTCCCTTTCATAGTCCAGATACATGTCCTCTTTATTACGTTTAATAAGTCCGTGCTTTATCAGCCTTCTTACAATATCATAAAGAACTGCAAATACCGGCACTCCCAACAGCATACCGGTAAAACCAAACAAGCCGCCGAAAAGTATAATGGAAAACAGTACCCAGAAGCTTGAAAGTCCTGTGGTATTACCAAGAATCTTTGGGCCTATAATATTGCCGTCAAGCTGCTGTATGGCAATAATAATAATGATAAAATACAGCCCCTTAACCGGGTCTACCATAAGTACAATAAGCGCCGACGGAATGGCGCCGATAAACGGACCAAAAAACGGAATAATATTGGTAATGCCCACAATTACACTTATAAGCATTGCATAGGGTATTCTGAAAATCGATAAAACTATAAATGTAAGAAATCCTATTATTATGGAATCAATTATTTTACCGTTAATAAAACCACTGAACATTTTATCAATGTAGGTTATTTCATCCATAACCTTTTCTGCCCATTTCGGAGAAAAAATACTGTGGATAAGCATTTTCCCCTGTTTGGCAAGTTTCTTACGCTGTCCCAGAATATATACACAGGATATCATGCCCACCAGAGCGTTTTTTAAAAAGCTGATAACGCCCTTAACACCCACGGTAACCTGGGAAATAAGTTCCTCCATGTCAATGGAAAGAACCTTGTCAATGAATTTATTAAGCACATCCATGATATCCACGGATATATTATCCAGTTCTTTTGAGAGAAACTCGTTGTCCTTAACAAGCTCTTTCAACCAGTTAATGGAATCCTCAAACATATCCGGAGCAGTATTAATAAGGACCTTAATACTGTCTATTACCTGCGGGAAGACAGCCGCCAGCAATATATATATGAATATAAGAAAAGTAATTACAGTGAATGCAATACTTAAATTGGCAGTGATTTTATGAGCCTTATGACGGTTTTTCATCTTCTTAAACCACTTTGCCGTAAGTTTTTCATATGCGACGCACACCGGCTTAAGCAGATAGGCCAGCACCGCACCCACTGCAAAAGGTTCCAGAAGATTTAACACTCTTCCCAAAAACTCAAAAAGAGTATTATTGTTAAAGAATACAAAATAGAAAATAATGCAGCTGATAATTACAAGAAACGCCACAAGTCCTATCTTAATATATTTTGTATCGATTTTTTTCTTTTTTGGTTCCCGCTCCATTCCGTCAGAATTATCCATTGCTCTCCTCCGTACCATCTTCAATTACATTGCCGTCAACAACTCTGTATATTCTGTCACAGCCTTCCAGCGTAGACATCCTGTGAGAGATAATAATTATTGTCTTATCCCTGTTAAATCCGTATATTTCATTCATGATTTCACTCTCTGTCTCATCATCCAGTGCAGCTGTGGCCTCGTCAAATACCAGGATATCCGGATCTCTGAGAAGTGCCCTTGCTATTCCTATACGCTGACGCTGTCCCCCGGACAGACGGACTCCGTTCTCTCCCACCTGACTGTCCAGGCCACGGTCAAGGGACTGGACAAATTTATCCAGTTGAACGAGCCTTAGTACCTCCCAAATCTTCTCATCCGCTATATCCCTGGACCCGAAAACTATATTATTGCGGATTGTATCATCCACGAGGAAAATCATCTGGGGTATGTAACCTATATTCTGCATCCAGCCTTTGATACTGTGGCGGATGTCTCCTCCGTCCACCATTATTCTGCCTTCATTAGGCTCAAGAAATCCCAGAAGAATATTTACAAAAGTAGTCTTACCCTCTCCGGAAGCACCGATTATTCCTACTCTGTCACCCTTGTTAATTGTAAGAGTAATATCACTTATTACATTCTCGGTTCCGTCCGGATACATAAAACTTACATGGTCAAAAACAATTCTGTCATTAAGTGGGAACGGCTCAGGGTCCGTTTCAAAATTAATTGCCTCTTTGGAATTAATATCATTAATAACCTCCCGGCTTATTTTCATAAGCATGGGTTTATTGTACATTATCCTGTTAAAGCAGGAATTAATACTGTTTACCGAAGGAACTATTCTGACTACCGCTATGGATACTGCCGACATTCCCACCAGTACAGCCTGCATATCCCGTCCTGTTATAATTGAAAAAAGAATATACCCGGCAATGCACACAGACACCACTACCTCCGACAGATGTTTGGGAGAAGTGTCATATATGAATTTTTCTTTCTCCAGCCTGTAATTTTTGTTACTGTATCTGCGGTACTTGTCAGAAAAATATTTTTCCCTGTTAAGGACCTTAATATCCTTAATGCCTCCTACCGTTTGATTGACAATATCCATCATCTTCACGGTACAGAGGGTTGCCTTCTCTCCCACCGCTTCATCCTTGCGGTACATGGTAAAATAAAGTATTATCGTCATAACAATAAACACGGATATAATGAATACCGATACCTTCCAGTCCACCGCCATCATGACGATTACAAGGGCAATCACTACAATAACCTTGGATGTAAGTGTAAGTATATCCTGCAGAAGTGAATACACCTTCTCAACAAGTACATTGATTACCGTGATTATCTCCCCTGAATTGCAATGGAGAAAATATACATAAGGCCTTGTTATGTATATACCGAATAATTTATTGGCGGTATCCTTCTTCCCCTTTGCAATAAAATATTTCTTAGCCCTTTCCATAAGGAAAATGACCAGATTCTTCAAAGCCATAAGAGCTACAAACCCCACAGCCATGGCAATAAGCATGCTTTTCTCGTCTGTCAGGCCGAAGAAAACGAAAAATTTCATTATTATCTCATACTTTGTAATCAGCTCCATATTAACAATGGCAGCTATCAGGGGTACTATCATTGAGAGACTTAATATTTCAAGGAACCCGCTTATAACCATCAGGACAACAATCCCGAATATTTTCCTTTTATCTTTAGGGCTGAGAATATTCTCATACTGCTTCCATATTTTAAACATCAGATATTATTCCTTTTATACACTCTTTCTCAAGGTGATTGTAACACGAAACATATATTTGTACCACTTAATTATTTCTTAAAAATTAATGAACTTTTGTTCACAAATACAAAAAAGGAAATCTCACAAGATTTCCTTTTGAAAATTATTTATTATCTGCTTCCATTGCCTGCATTCTGGCTCGCCACTGTTTTCGTATAACATCAGTCTGAGAACAGTATTTCCTGCCAAATACACATTCATAGGCAAAATGCTCACAGTTGTTATATAAAATATTATAGCCTTTTTCTCCTATGCGGCTTCTTGCAAAGGCAATTATATCTTCAGGTCTTCGGCACTCCTTACGTTCTTTACGCTCCGGTTCCCCCACTTCCAGAAATTTTCCGCAGCAGAAACCTTCTATGTCCGTAACGCATACCTCCAGTTCATCATCTTTTCTCAGTATGGTAACGGGGGGAGGTCCGAACTGAATAATTTCATCGTCACTTACATATATTCCGTAATGATAAAAATCTCCCAGGCAGATACGAATCATATCCCCGGGTTTTACTTCATTAAAAGTCCATTTCAAAGCTCTCACCCTTTTTTGTCATATATATAATCAACTACATCCTTTACTGTGACGAAATCAGCAAGTCCCACATCATCAAACCTTATGCCAAAGCTTTCCTCAACTGCAATTACAAGATATAAAAGTCCCATGGAGGTCATCTCCAAATCCGTTGTCAGACCATGCTCCAAAGTGATATCCTCCGGCGCAATACTGGGATTACTCACTGCAAGTCTGAATATTTCCCTCAGTTTATCTTCAATTTCTTTTCTGGTCATCTATATTTTCCTCACTTTCTTCATTGCCGGTGTACGTTCAAAATCCTCGTCCCTGATAATTATTTTACTTACCCTGCTAAAAGACGGCAGGGAAGCATTTATTTTCTTAAGTTCCGTCATTATATATTCATCGGCATTTTCCAGTTTAGCCTTTTCCAGCGGTCTTGGATATACTTCCAGAGTAAGTATCTGCACTCCCTCCACAACTTCATCATATACCATGGCATCCTGAATAACATCAAACTTGCAGAATGTATTTTCCACATCCTCAGGTGAAATATTTTCCCCTGTGGAAAGAACTATTACATTTTTTCTGCGTCCTACTATGTACATAAATCCGTCTTCGTCAAAACGGACCAAATCTCCTGTTCTGAACCAGCCGTCAGTATATGCGGCCTCATTTTCCTCCGGCTCGTCATAATATCCGGACATCATATTAATTCCCTTCAGCCATAACTCTCCGTCCACAACTTTTAACTGCTGTCCGGGGTATGGCAGTCCTACAGAATCCGGTTTGTTGACGTTCTCCGGATTACCTGCCACCAGATTGGCTGATTCGGTAAGCCCGTATCCCTGAAAAAGATTAACTCCATATTCCTTATATTCACTAATAAGATGGGATGGAACCGCACTGGCACCACATATAATATATTTGAGGCTGTCTCCCCACATTTCCTTCTTAAACTGTTTTGTCAGGGTCAGAGCCATTTCCGCAAGGGCAGGTACCAGAACCAGCACGGTGGGGTTAAATTCCCTCATCACCCTGAACATATCCTTGGGATTACCGCATATACATGTATGACTTCCTGTATACAGGGGGGTAAGCATATTGCGGATAAGTCCAAACACATGGGTAAGGGGCAGCACCAGCAGATATCTCTGATAAAAAACATCCTCCATTCCGTAACAGCCGTTTTTCACTCCCGCCATAACAGCACGGTGGGACAATACGGCACCCTTACTCCTTCCGGATGTACCTCCGGTAAAAATAATGGTACTTGAATCCTCCGCTTTAGAAAGGCATAGAGGAACCCTTTCATCGGACAGGTCATTCGCATTAATCAAAGGTAACTTTGGAGTTCTGGTATTAATTTCCGTAAGCCGCTCCTTAAGAGCTTCACTGTATACCAGTGCTTTCATTTTGTACTTAATGGTACAGCCGTACAGCTCCGGGCCTGCAAGATGTACCGGAATAAGCACTGCAGTACATCCCAGAGTCTGCACCGCCATATATGCCCTTATAAACTCATAAGAATTTGGTACAAAAATTCCCACAAAATCTCCCTTTTCTATTCCGGCAGCCGCCAGAGAGCCTCTGAACCGGGCAATATCCTCATCCAGTTCGCCATAGGTGTATTGTTTTTCATCCTCAATGGCAATACGTTCGGCGTACATTCCGGCACAGGCCTGCCACATATGGGACACGGTCTCATAATCCACTATTTGGGAAAATGTATCTTCGGAACAATATTGGGTAAAACGATTTTCCTTAACATCTATAACATCTATCATTTCTTTTTTCTCCTGTCATTATATATTTGGATAAGCTCCAATTCCTTATCTCTTACACTGCGGGTAACCTCTTCTATCTTATCCAGTGATGGAATCGGTCCGCAAAGGGCCTTAACGTCAATGGGCTCTCCGATAATTATGTCCGTAAAAGAGAAAAATCCCTTATACGGCAGACAATACACGGGAATTATTGGAACTCCGCTCCTTAACGCCATCATAACAGCTCCGCCCTTAAAATCACCTACGCTTCCTTCATCACGGACAATCCTGCCCTCCGGATAAATACCTACAAAATACCCTTTCTGGGTAACATCTGCAACTGCGTTAAGGGTATTCATGCTGAAATTCTCCTTGTCCACGGGCAGACACAGCATATGGGTAAAAAAGAAGTTTTTCAGCTTGGTATAAAATAAATCCTTAATTGCCAGAAGATAAAATCTTCTGTACCAGAATGCACAGTGAAGTTTAACGGGGTCTGTAAATCCTGTATGATTGGAGATAATTATTCCACCGCCTTTTATCCTTTTTCTGGCCGCCGCATTTTCATAGGTTATCCTGGGTTTAATCCATATAAGTGCAGGAATCGCACCGGTTATTTTTACAAAATCATATAGTAAAAACTTCAAACTGAATATAGGCTTTTTATTTTTCTTGGGTTTGTCTTGTAAGCTCATCTCTTAACTCCAGTATTTTATCTCTTAATACATCCGTAAATTTATGAATATTTTCCCTTTCCGGAAGACTGCTGTCAATATACGAAGAAGGATTAATGGGTTTTCCAATTATTACCCTGGCTCTTTGGGAATTAAAATAACTTCCGTTGGTATATACCGGTATTACAGGCACACCACTGTTAATGGCAATGAACGCCGCACTGGGCTTAAAAGGAAGAGGTCTTTCTTCATCCTTTCTGGGCAGCCTTGACTCCGGAAATATTCCAACAACGCCCCCTTCTCTTAAAATTTCCTCAGACTTTTCAATAAAAGAGAAATTGTATGTATTTCTGTCAACCCTGATTCCACCCATTGCCTTAAGGAACGGGCCAAGAAATTTTTTTTCAAAAAGAACCTCTGCCATCTGATATCTTAAGGTCCTGCCAAAAAAAACAAACAGAAACACCGCATAATCATATACTGCCGTATGATTTGAAATAATTATGGCCGGCCCCTTTATTCTTCTGCCCTGTACCTTGCGGTCTTCATAATATACTTTGGTTCTGAAGCAGAAAAACTGCATGGGATATGCTGTTATCTTTGTAAAAGCAGTAAAAAATTTATTCATCTGTCTTCACCTTTAAATATTGTTCTGTATAAATCTGCAGAATTCCCTGACCGTAGACGGACTGCTTTCTTCATTTTCAGGCAGTGACACTTCATATTTCTTCTGAATATCCGACAGCATAGCCAGATAATCCAGACTGCTTCCGTTTAAATCAAAGAAGAAATGGGCATCCACATCCAATGTATCCGGTGTAATATTAAGTGCAACAGCAAAAATTTCCTTAACCTCATTAAGCAGCTCTTCCGGTACATCATCCTGTATATCCACAGCAGTTTCCGGAGTAACAAGCCTAAACTCACCCGCAGCATACCGCTTGGCTATCCTGTGCCTGTTAAGCTTGAAGTCATTGGCCTCCATTAAGCTGTCCGTGGTAAATACGATATCATTAACTGTTCCGTCAAGCTTATGTGCTGCCAACTGCTTTCTGGCATCTGTCATTAACTGTGCCAGTTTGGAACCCGGCATATATTTGCTCACCTCTGCAATAAGCACAGGCTTTACGGAATTAAGACTGTCATTATTACTTATAAGGCAGATTGCTTTGGCGCCTCTGATGTCCAGCAGGCCTTCAATACGATTGGGATTAAGATTCTCTCCGGTCTTACATACAATCATATCATCCCGGCGTCCCATTATGTAATATCTGCCGTTTCTGCATACTGCCATATCTCTGGTATGGAACCATTTATCCGGACTCATTTCTGTAATGCCGTCCTTATGTATAATACGGGAAGCAGTACAGTTTCCCCTCACCAAAAGTTCTCCCTCTTCGCTTACGGAGTATTCCACAGACATAAAAGGCTTTCCCACTGAACAGGAGTTCCTTATTTTGGCCTTATTGGAAGTCTCCACAGATGTTATGCCTATTTCAGACATTCCGAATCCGTCTGCAATATGATATCCGATTCCGTTAAAAAATCCCAGTACCGCAGAAGAAATATTGCTTCCTCCCGCTATCAAAAAACAAATACTGTCGCCGAAAATATTGGCCCTTACTTCTTTAAAAGCAGCCTTTGAAAAAGCTTTGGAAAGTGCCGGACAAAAATCCAGCGCTCCGGCTATTTTAAGACCTTTAAGGAATTTCTTATAGGTTTTATCACCTTTATCCTTTATTTTCTTAATTGCTGCTTCATATATCTTGTTCCATAAAAGGGGAACGGCAAAAATATGAGTAACCTTATGCTTACGTACGGTATTAAGTATGGTGTCTGCCCCCAGGTCATTGAGAAATACAAAGGTTCTTGAGAAAAATCCAAACCACATATACATGGCCGCCAGTCCGAATATATGATAGAAAGGCAGAAATGTGAGAAGCTTAAGGCTGCCCTCATAATGGGTCTTAATTTCTTTACAATCTTTGATAATTGCGGCACTGTTACACAACTGATAATAAAAGCTTTCACCTGTATATACACAAAGCTTAATATTTTCAGACGTTCCCGATGACATAACTATTAACTCATCTGCCCATGCAGGATTAAATCCCTCTGCCTGTACCAATCCTGTTATATAGTCTGCTCTGTATGTTTTAATGTTAAATTCTTTTCCGTCTGAAATAACCGCTGCAATATTATGCTGTTCAAGGACATTATTAAGGGTGATATCATCCAGCCTTGTGTTCATAAGCAATGGTTTATATCCACACATAAGCAAAGCCCAGAATATTTCAATCCATTCAAGGGAATTTGCCATGTATATTCCTATAATGGAATTATGCTCATATTCAGACAGCACAACAGACAGTGCCGATGCTATCCTGTTTATATCATCTCTGCACTGTCCGTATGTGGTTCTGATTATTCTATATCCGTCAGTCCTTTCAGCCATAACATTGTCAGGCTCAGTAAACATAAAGTCGAATATATGCTCAAAGTCTTTAGCTGTATTATTAAACATATTGAGCTTATAATTAACAAACTCATCTATACTGTTACAATTTCCGATATTAGTCAGTTTCATTTATTTCTCCCGGGATAATTCATAAATACATAACGCCAAAAATAATAATACTTCTACTAAAAGAAAATAACAATAATTTTTTATTCCGGATTGATACTTTTTGGCTTTTTGGGTGTATACAGCCTGTTAAGGAAATTCTTCTCAGGGGGCACTACAAGGCAGTATATTCCTAAAGGTATGGTTACAAGACTTATCCACTGGGAGGTAGAAAATATTCCGAAAATTCCCCTGACCTCATCCCCTCTGAGAAATTCAAGGATAAATCTCATTACTCCGTAAAATGTAAGATAAATTCCAACAGGCTGATAATACTTCTTAACCTTACGCTGATGGAAACACAACACAATAAATATTACCAACTCCCCGAAAGCTTCATATAACTGCACCGGAAGATAAGGAACTCCGTTGGCTCCGGACGGAGAATTGGTATACACTATACCGAACTGCTCATTCTCAATACCGTAGCAGCAGCCTCCCAGAAAACATCCTATTCTGCCGAACATATGGAAAAGCGGAATAATAGGTGTCAGGTACATAAACATTTCTCTGGTATCCTGCTTGAATGTTCTTGTGTAAAACATTCCTCCAAGCAGGGCCCCGTAAAGTCCACCGTAAAACACAAGTCCTACATTCCAATGGCTTAAAAAATATTTTATATCTTTAAATAAATATGGGAAAATTCTGATTAAGTTATCCAGCTCAACTATCTGGAACAGAAGCATTGCTCCTATGACCAGAAATCCGAAGGCAAATGTAAGATAAAAAAGCACGTCATTCCCATTAAGCTTTTTCTGTCTGGTTCTCACCGTGGCGTAAATTGCAGCACCAATGCCTCCCAGTATAGCCATCACGCCATAGGATGAAAAGTTTTTTCCAAATAATGTAAAATAAGGATACATATATTCTCCAATCTTGTAGTCACGTTTATTAATAACAGAAAGGGAGCCATGCCCATAAATGATAAAAATCACTTATATGTCATGCTCCCCATTTTGTTAAATATTATGTACTAAAATCTTATACATCAGATAAAAGTGCGCAATTACATAAGAAATTGCAGATTGTAACAGGAAGTCCGTATACAACTCCGATGATTCCTGTAACAAGTCCTGCTGTAGTCATTCCGTTAGGTCCGTTTACTTCTTTGGACTTAACAGCTAAAATAATTGCTGCGATACCTGCTGCTACACCTATACCAGCATAACCTGTTACTAATGATACAATACCACATACCAAACATGCAATAGCTAAACCCTTATTATTCATTTTGTTCTCTCCTTTGATTATAGTTTATAAGTTCCACCATAGGATAATATAAAATCCAAATATTGTCAAGTAAAATCCCTGTCAAGTGATATTACTTTGCTCTATAAAAATTAATAAGGCATCCGTCCAGAATAATCTGTCTTTCATCATCGGTGAGCTCACCAATCTTCAATTCAAATTCCTTCATATCCTTATTTACTACAAATGCTTTAACCTTTGAAGTCTTATTTTTAATGGCATCTGCAATTCCGGGGATAAAAATGTAGTCAAGGTTACTAAAAGGAAGTTCGCCTTCATCAATAATAAATGGTATCATTCCCCAGTTAATAAGGTTGGAGCGGTATCTCTTAGTTGCATATTCATTGGCGATATTTGCCCAGCCTCCCAGTACCTTCTGACAGGAAGCAGCCTGTTCACGGGCTGAACCATCCCCCGGTTTCACTGCAAATATTGTGCTTCCAATACCTGTATTTTCCTTAGATACATTATAGTCTTTCTTAATTCTGTGCATGATATCCTTAAGTTCAGGAAGTGCCTCTCCCATACACTGTCCGGCCTCTCTTGCTATCTCTGCCTTCTGTACCTCTTTGGCACGGGAAACATATAACGGATCCTTTCTTGAAAGGGCAAATTCAGCAAGACCTAACGGGTTGGAACGGAATGAAGAGGTCTCCCCTGAAGGGATTAATTCATCCGTAGTTGTAACCGGGTCATGTATTTCTGATACAACTTTGATAACAAGATTTTCCGGAAGCTCAACCATGGCAGGCCAGTCTTTAATATTGGGTCCGAACTGAATCTCCTGGCCGGGATCAGCCACACCCTTGCTGTCAAATACCCTGTTAGCATATATACTTCCGTCAAAATGATATTTGGGTCCGGTATATTCCACATCCATATCCGTAGCCGCAGTAAGATAGCCCTTATTGGCTGCGGTAGCTGCTATTGAACGGGCATCCATTAAGGCAACTGAAGCAATCTGTCCCTTCTGAAGCTTAGAGCCTTCACGGTTAGGGAAGTTTCTTGTAGAATGCCTGATTGAGAAGGCATTGTTAGCCGGAGTATCTCCTGCACCAAAACACGGTCCGCAGAATGCGGTCTTAACAATGGCTCCCGTTGCAATAAGGTCAGCGAGTCTGCCATTTCTGGCCAGTTCCATATAAATTGGGGTACTTGCAGGATATACACTTAATGTGAACTCATCTGCACCTATAGAACGTCCCCTTAACAGGTCTGCTGCCGCACATATATTTTCAAATCCGCCGCCGGCACAGCCTGCAATAATACCCTGGTCAACATAAAGCTTTCCGTTTCTGATTTTGTCGGTAAGTTTAAAATCAACTGCACCATCCAGGCTTACCAGTGCCTTCTGTTCACAGTCATGAAGTATATCGGTAAGGTTTGAATTAACCTCATCAATAGTATATGTATTGCTGGGGTGGAAAGGCATGGCAATCATTGGTTTAACCTTGCTTAAATCCACTTTAACCACTCCGTCATAATATGCTACTGCACCCGGATTCAGCTCTCTGTAGCTGTCTGCCCTGTTATGAATTTCGTAAAATTCCTTAATAGTGTCATCAGTTTTCCATATGGAAGAAAGACAGGTCGTTTCCGTTGTCATAACATCAATGCCGATACGGAAATCTGCACTTAATTTATCAACACCCGGTCCCACAAATTCCATAACTTTATTTTTAACATATCCGTTGGCAAATACTGCACCAATAATAGCCAGTGCCACGTCCTGGGGACCCACGCCCTTTGCCGGCTCACCTTCAAGATAAATTGCCACTACTCCCGGCATATTAATATCATAAGTTTTATTAAGCAGCTGCTTAACCAGCTCAGGTCCGCCTTCACCCACAGCCATGGTTCCCAGTGCACCGTAACGGGTGTGGCTGTCAGAGCCGAGAATCATTTTGCCGCCTTCTGCCAGCATCTCTCTTGCATACTGATGGATAACTGCCTGATGGGGCGGAACATACACCCCGCCGTATTTCTTGGCACAGGTAAGTCCAAACATATGGTCATCCTCATTAATGGTTCCGCCTACTGCACAAAGACTGTTGTGACAGTTGGTAAGAACATAAGGAATAGGGAATTTCTCCAGTCCGCTGGCTCTTGCAGTCTGTATGATTCCAACAAAGGTAATATCATGGGAGGTAAGCTTGTCAAATTTAATTTTAAGCTTCTCCATACTTCCTGATGTGTTATGTGCTGCCAAAATTCCGTATGCTATGGTATTCTTAGCCGCGTCTTCCCTGGAAGGAACACTTCCCAATCTGCCTGCAAGCAATGCGGCATTATTATCATTATCTTCAATGAGCTCCGCTCCGTTTAATAAATAGGCTCCGCCCTGTGTCAATGTAACCATTCATTTGCCTCCTTTATATATGCCATAAACTAATCACAATTTTATAACATAGAAATAAAAAAATCAATAACCAGGTTTTGCTGGAGGAGGAGAGACCATCAAGTTTTTGGTTGTTTCTCTATTTTTTTTAATAATTATGTGTTAAACTATTATTATCATTTAGAAAGGCCTGATATATATGGTTATCAAAAAAGAATTTAATTTCCTGTCCCGCAACGGCAGGGACAAATGCCACGCCTGTTCCTGGGAACCGGAAAAGGGACAGATTAAAGCCGTTTTTCAGATTGTTCATGGCATGCAGGAATATGTTAAGAGATATGATACTTTTGCAACTTTTCTTGCAGAAGAAGGATTTCTTGTCGTAGGTGCGGATCATCTGGGACATGGTTTAACAGCCGCAACAGATAAGGATTTAGGATATTTTACCGAAAAGGATGCCCCCACCATTCTGGTAAGGGATGTCCACCGCCTTAAGAAAATGATTCAGGAGGAACATCCGGGAATCCCTTATTTTATAATGGGCCACAGCATGGGCTCCTTTATTTTAAGAAAATATCTTGCAATGTACGGAAAGGGAATTGACGGTGCAATCCTGATAAGCACGGGGTATCAGCCTGCCATTGTAACATCTGTGGCAATTTTCTTTACCAACTTTATCAGGATTTTTCATGGGGACAGATATAAAAGCCGGTTTATAACCGGACTGGCTTTCGGTTCATATCTGAAACGTATTCCGGATGCCAGGACTTCAAGTGACTGGCTTACCAAAGACGACGACATTATTAAAACCTACAGGGCAGACAAATACTGCACCTTCAAATTCAGTCTGAATGCCTACAGAGCCCTGTTTGGTCTTGTGCGCTTTGCCTGCAACCCCAGAAATCTTACCAAAATCTCCAAGGAGCTTCCTATCTTCTTAATATCAGGTGAAGAAGATCCGGTAGGCAATTATGGCAAGGGAGTGGTTAAAGTATACGAACAATTCCGTTCACTGGGTATTAAGGATGTAGAAATCAAGCTTTATCCCGACTGCCGCCATGAGATTTTAAATGAATCCAATAAAGAAGAAGTCTACAATGATATTTTAAACTGGATTAATTCCCACATTAATCAGTAAAATCTGGATAAAAAACAAAAATGCGGACATAATTTCAAGGTAAACAAATTTAAAGGAGCCTTACATTATGGATATCGCATTTTTTGGAACAAAACCCTATGACAGACTGTGGTTTGAACCACTTTCCAAGGAATACGGATGTACAATACATTTTATTGAATCCGGCATTTCGGCAGACACCGTAATTCTTGCAAGTGGCAGCAACGCAGTCTGTATTTTTGTAAATGATTATATTACCGAGAATATTGCGGAAAAATTATCCGGCATGGGAATTAAACTTATCCTTCTTCGATGTGCAGGATTTAATAACATAGATTTAAAAGCCGTAAAAGAACTTGGTATGACAGTATTAAGGGTTCCCAGCTATTCTCCTGCTGCCGTTGCGGAATTTTCCATGGCGGCAATTCTCACGGTAAACCGTCAGACCCACCGGGCTTATACAAGAACAAGGGATTTTAACATGAGTATAAACGGACTTATGGGAAAAGATTTGACAGGCAAAACCGCCGGAGTAATAGGAACCGGCAAAATAGGACAATGTATGATAGATATTTTTAACGGTTTTCATATGAAAGTCCTGGCATATGACCTTTTTCCCAACGAAAATCTGGATGCGGTTTACGTTTCCTTGGATGAGCTTTTTGAAAAATCCGACGTCATATCCCTGCACTGCCCACTTACAAAGGATACCCACCATATAATAAATAAGGACTCCATCAATAAGATGAAGCCCGGTGTAATTCTGTCCAATACCTCCAGAGGTGCTTTAATTGACTCACAGGCCCTGGTAGAGGCTCTGAAATCCGGTAAAATAGGTGCCGTAGCCCTGGACGTATATGAAGAAGAAGACGGTGTATTCTATGAAGATGTATCCAATGAAATTGTTCAGGACGATACTCTTTCCCGCCTGTGCACATTTCCCAATGTGCTGATAACCTCCCACATGGGATTTTTTACCAAAGAGGCTATGCAGGCAATAGCCATTGAAACCCTGGAAAATGCCTTTGCCTATGAGCATGGTATGAAACTGATTAATATAGTCCAGTAACTATTCCAGAATAAAATATGTCAGATACCATTCCTCTCCGCTTTTTCGGAACAAAAGGCTGTATTTAAATATTTCTTCATACTCCTCATCCGCATCGGACTTATATATTTTACCATAATACTTGCAGGAAAAAAGCGTGTCATTGTACTTGACAAAGTCTGATACGCTTTCTTCAAGCACTTCCACATTATCCGGATGCCATCCCCATGCAATGGATGCCTGTACATCCTGTACAACAGCATAAGCCTCTGATCCCGCCTCAAGATATTTACTCATCTGATAAAAACTTAATTTACTGTATATGTTCATTATGTATGCATGACATGTATCCAATACCCTGTTTTCAACA
>JBJEND010000025.1:0-4054 GCA_051880015.1 Butyrivibrio sp.
CGGATTAGGGACTCTCACCCATTAGAAACGTGCGCCGCAAGGCGCACAACAAAAAGCAGGCTGAACATACAGCCTGCTTATATATCGGGATGACAGGATTTGAACCTGCGACCTCTCGGCCCCCAGCCGAACGCTCTAGCCAAACTGAGCCACATCCCGCAATTTCTGTCATATTATACCCTAATATTTAATTAATTGCAACAGGAAAATTTAAAAAAACTGCCGGTTCAACCATTTTGTGAACCGGCAGTTTTTATTATACAATTAGTTTGACAATATCACGGCGTAAAAATTTGCTTTCAGATAATATAACGGTTGCACAGTAAAATATGAATATTGCTGCCGTAACCGCTGATATATGCACTACATTGAATATTACCGAATGTTTTTTAACTGCCAGATATATTACAAAAAAGGCAATATAGAAAACGGCGGAAAGCAGAAAAGATGCCGCAATTTTTATGAGATATCCCACAAACACCAGCCATTTTATTCTTATTTTTTTCAAACCGAATATCTGAAGGAATCCCAGCTCTTTACGTCTGTAAAACATTTCTATCTGAATCTGTGAGCTGATAAACAGGCATGAAATGACAAAACACACTCCGAAAACTGCCAGAAGAATCCGCATTATGCCATCCAAGGCATTCTGGGAATTTATTATTTCCTGTTCAAAACAGTTTACGGCTTCATTCATTTTCAATTTTTTAATTTCTTTGTATGCTTTGGTATCAGCAAAGAGATTTCTGTACACACCTCTCACCACAGTATTGGCGCTGACTTTCTTAACACTTTTTGTACCGAAACCTTTTAGAGTTTCATAAGGTATGTATATAAGACTGCCCACTGTTCTGAAATAATAAGCGTCCGAATTATAGAATTCCGTGAATTGCGGATTCCTTCTGCTGCCCGGATTGTCTTCCTCCTGGGCATACAGTATTCCGGAAATAACAAACTCATTCCCCGCAAAAACTATGGGAGTTCCCACATATCTGCTGTACTCATTGGGATTATTATACTGAGTCTGAATAAATTCGTGACTTACCAGAATCTCATTTTCTCTATCCGGGAATGAACCATATTCAAGCATATTATCGATTGCCAGGACGCTGTCCTGTTTATCTGCCAGATACAGAGCCGTTACATCCCCCTCTGACGCAGAATAGTAATCATATATATACACTTTACCTTTACAGGAAAAGGTATCCAGTTCATTATTATATATATTGAAGGCATCGGCGGGATATCTTTCCCTGATGCTCCTCATATATTCATCCGTAAAGCTGTTCTGCAGCGTGGAGGCCAGCATTAATATGAAAAACATAACTGCAAAGGGAAGCAGTGTAAAGAAATTTAATAATTTCCTGTCACGCTTTAAATTATATTTGAAAGCACTGATAGTTTTAGATGGTGTTGTTAATTTTGGGGCTGAAACATCGGTGCTGTCTTGGATTAGAACATATTCTGCTTCTCTTTTTTCAACATTTTCAATGATACCATATTTTAAATCT
Source organism: Butyrivibrio sp. (assembly GCA_051880015.1). Lineage (GTDB taxonomy): Bacteria > Bacillota > Clostridia > Lachnospirales > Lachnospiraceae > Eshraghiella. The sequence continues at coordinate 1,512 of JBJEND010000025.1, forward strand.
ATTATTTCATCGGCAAAATCATCAAAATAATGCTCATGGGTAGCAACAATAATAATCCTGTTTTCGGACTTCAGTCCGGCAATTATTTCTGCCGTATTGCTTGAATTATTGTCGTCTAAGGATGCAGTAGGCTCATCTGCCAGCAGCAACCGGGGATTTAACAGCAATGCCCTTACAATAGCCACCCTCTGCCGTTCACCGCCTGAAATCTGTTCAGGGTATTTTCCCAGCAATTCCGTAATCCCAAACTCTTCTGCCAGCTTAAGAATGCAGTCTCTGTCATTCTTAATCAAAAGCAGGTTTTCTATAATAGAAATATTTGATAAAAGCATGCTGTACTGGAAAATATATCCGGTAATTTCTCTTAATTTTGCAGATGTTTTTCTTGTCTTCACATCATCAATGGATACAGTACCTGAATATTTTTTCTCCAATCCACCTATTATATTCAAAAGAGTGGTTTTACCACAACCGCTCACTCCTTTAATTACATACAGCTTACCGCTTTCAAAACTGTATGTAATTTTTTTAAGTACCGGTCTGTCATAAGCTTTTTCTATATTATCAAGAGTAATTTTCATACAGCACCTCCCTACATTAAATCCCGGTTGCTGATTATATTTTCATACCAGCCCGTGAATTTCAGGCGGCCCAGAATTACATTAACGGAAATAACCGAAACAAGGCAGATAAATGCAATAAATCCAAGCAGCATTGGAACGTTATATGTAAATATCTGAAAATATATAAAAATATATTTCTGATTAATCAGGTTGACCGTATAGGTTATTACAAATGCCGCAGTGGCAGCTATAAGACATGTTCGTAATAAATACAGTATGTTCATTCCCGCGAAACACCTGATGACTTTCTTAACCGGATATCCCGCATATTCAAATACAGAGATAAATTTATTGTTATACGAAAGCTCCGTCTTCAGAAGATTGACATAGAAAAGCACTGTAAAAAAAGCAATAAATACAGCCATGGGCAGAAACAGCTCGAACATGGTTCCAAAAATTGAATTAAGCTTATATTCCAATCCTAAATAAAGAAAATGTCTTTTTTGGCGAAAGGCTTGATAATTCTCGTTATAAAAATTTTTCATAGACTTATAGGAATCAAAATATATATTGCAGTTGTAACAGAACAGGCTATTGTATAATTCCTCATTTTCAGTATACTGCTGCATAAATTTGCTGTTCAGGAATCTTCTGTCTTCATCAAGAATTCCAATTGCCTCAAAATATTTGGCTTCCATATCATTAAGACTGTCAAATATCCCCACTATCTCCAGTTCCACCTCTAAAGCCTCTTCCCTGGAGCCACAGTATAATTTTTCAGTATAGGTCTGACCTATCAGGCTTTCCGGTGATCCCGGTGACATATCTTCTGCCACATCCGCCATTAATATTACCTGATTTACATCAGTAAAGTAAGTTCCGTATTTTATTCTGTCAGACAGTCTGAAGGTATCAGCGTCATAGGGCAGAGTCCTGTATTCATCTGTATAAGGCAGGGGTTTAGGCCATATAGGTTCTCCGTCACTGTCATAAGTAACAGGATCCCGTGGCGGAACAACAGTATCATAATCAAAGACTACATCTGTTACGCCTTCCAACTCATATAATTCATTCAATTCCTCTAATGTCAGTTTTTCTGCGCCCATCATGCACATATTAACCTTATACAAATATTCTATGTTGGAGTCAGTTTTATTCTGGGGAATATCTGCAAGGGCACAGATACATATTGCAATGGTAAGAAATATACCGAATAATACACCTGACTTTCTGTTACGGCTTTTTGACCGGAACCACTTACGGATAAAATACGCAGGATGCCTCTTTTGCTTTTCTGCTGACGGGAGGGTACCGGCTTGACTTTCTGTGCATGTCTCATGACATTTTTCAAATCTGATTACCTCATCTGCATAATCCACCGCCTCCGCATCATGGGAAGAACAGATAATTAAAATATCATTTTTAATTTCACCTAATGCTTTGAACACTGTCCTTTTATTATCTTCATCGAGGGAAGCCGTGGGCTCATCCAGAAAAAGTATCTTTTTCTCTCCCAGTAGCGAGCGCGCCAGTGCAAGCCGCTGTTTCTCACCACCGGATAGGGTAGCAGGATACTGCATGGCCTTTTCAGAAAGTCCTACTTTATCAAGAACAGCCTTTATCTTATCCTCATCATCTTCAATCATTCTAAGATTGTCCCTGACCGTAACAAAATCCACAAAAAAGGTATCCTGAGTTATGTAGTCAAATTCCCCTTCCATTACCCTTTTGTCTACACTGCCTGAAAAAATCCGTCCGTTAATATTAATTATTCCGCTGTCAAACGGTATAAATCCGGACAATATATTAAGGAATGTGGTTTTCCCGCTTCCGCTTTCTCCGAACAGCAGATAGAAGCCACTGTCTTTAAATTCATAGGAGAATGATTTCAATACAACCTGTGTATCATAGTTTTTGCTTATATTATTACAAACTATCATAGAATTTTTAGTCCGTCCTGTATTTATCTAAATTATTATC
>JBJEND010000026.1:0-4025 GCA_051880015.1 Butyrivibrio sp.
TAGAGGCGGCGGATGCACCCCTTATTTCCGCAAAAAGCGGACTTAATGTTGAGGATGTTCTGGAAGCCATAGTTAAGAAACTTCCCCCACCGGTGGGAGATGAGAACGCACCGCTTAGTGCCCTTATTTTTGACTCCGTATACGATTCATACAAGGGTGTAATTGTTTTCTGCCGTATTATGGAAGGCAGAATTAAAAAAGGTACAAGAGTACGGATGATGGCAACGGGAGCAGAGGCTGATGTTGTAGAGGTAGGATATTTTGGTGCCGGTCAGTTCATTAACTGTGATGAGCTGTCTGCCGGAATGGTAGGATATTTTACCGCAAGCATTAAGAACGTTAAGGATACCAGAGTGGGAGATACAGTGACAGATGCTGCCAGACCATGCAAAGAGCCCCTGCCGGGATATAAGAAGGTTAACCCAATGGTATTCTGTGGATTGTATCCTGCAGATGGAGCACACTATGAAGATTTAAAGGATGCACTGGAAAAACTTCAGTTAAATGATGCTTCACTTTTTTATGAGCCGGAGACCTCGGCGGCACTGGGCTTTGGTTTCAGATGCGGATTTTTGGGCCTCCTTCATCTGGAGATAATTCAGGAGCGTCTGGAAAGAGAATATAATCTTGACCTTGTTACTACGGCACCGGGAGTAGTATATAAAGTCCACAAGACGGACGGAACGGTTATAGAACTTACCAATCCCTCCAATCTGCCGGACCCGTCAGAGATTGATTATATGGAAGAACCGGTTGTGGATGCGGAGATTATGGTTACCTCTGAATATGTGGGAGCCATTATGAAACTTTGTCAGGAAAGAAGAGGAGAATATCTTGGTATGGAATATATCGAGGGAACCAGGGCGCTGATTAAGTATATTCTTCCTCTCAATGAAATTATATATGATTTCTTTGATGCACTGAAATCCCGTTCAAGAGGTTATGCCTCATTTGATTACCAGATGAAGGGATATCAGCGTTCCAAACTGGTAAAACTGGACATACTTGTTAATAAGGAAGAAGTGGATGCCCTTTCATTTATTGTATTTGAGGGAAATGCCTATGAGCGCGGAAGAAAAATGTGTGAGAAGCTCAAAGAAGAAATCCCACGTCAGCTTTTTGAAATCCCCATACAGGCGGCTATCGGAAGTAAAATCATTGCAAGAGAAACGGTAAAGGCACTTCGTAAAGATGTACTTGCCAAGTGCTACGGCGGTGATATTTCCCGTAAGAAAAAGCTTCTGGAGAAACAGAAGGAAGGTAAAAAGCGTATGAGGCAGATAGGAAATGTGGAGATACCTCAGAGCGCATTTATGAGTGTTCTTAAGCTGGATGACGATTGATTTTTAATAAGATATTTCCACAGGAGGAGAGTAATGGATATTCTTAATAATGCCAAAAATCATTTTTCTACCATAACCAGACACAGACATGAGGTTATGAAAAACTGTTTCCGGGCAGGCATAGGCATGCAGGGACTGTTTCATGATTTATCCAAATATTCCCCTACGGAATTTATTCCCGGAATAATATATTTTCAGGGAACACGAAGCCCCAATGAATCCGAAAGGGAGAATAAGGGGTACTCCAAGGCATGGATGCACCATAAGGGAAGAAATAAACATCATTATGAATACTGGACTGACTACAATCCCAAGACCAAGTCCATGGAAGGAGTGGAAATGCCTGCCAGATATTTTGTGGAAATGGTATGCGACAGAATTGCTGCCAGCAAAATTTATTACGGCAGTCAGTACAATGACAGCGCATCACTTAATTACTATCTGGGCCGTAAGGGCAAAATACTTATGCACCCCAAAACCCAGGCTGAGCTTGAAAAAGTATTGCGCATGCTTTCCAAAAAGGGCGAAAAAGTCACTTTCAGATATTTGAGAAAATTAATAAGAAACAGTAGAGAATCCGATGTTTTACGGAAGGTGTCTGAATGGATATAAAAAAGAAGCTGGGGATATATATTCATATCCCCTTTTGTATTTCAAAATGTATATACTGCGACTTTCTTTCCATGCCTGTGGATGATGACTGCAAAACTGAATATGTAAAGGCACTTTGCCGTGAAATTAATGCTTTTGCAGATAAATACCGGGATATTTATGAAATTACAACCATATTTTTCGGTGGAGGGACTCCATCTGTTCTTAAACCGGAGCTGACGGAGCAGATTTTCAGGTGCATATATAATAATTTTACACTGCAGAAGAACTGCGAAATAACAGTGGAATGCAATCCCGGAACAGTGGATGGGGATAAGCTTAAAACTTACCGGGACTTTGGAGTAAACAGATTAAGCTTCGGACTGCAGTCAGTTAATGATGAGGAACTTAAGGCCCTGGGAAGAATACATACTTACGGGGATTTCCTGATGTCATATGAAATGGCGGTAAAGGCAGGATTTACCAATATTAATGTGGATTTAATGTCTGCTCTTCCGGGACAGAGGGCAGAATCCTGGAAAAAGAATCTGAAGGAGCTGGTAAGGCTTAAACCCGCCCATATATCTGCTTACAGTCTGATTGTTGAAGAGGGTACGCCATTGTATGAAATGGTACAAAAAGGGCAGATTGATAATTTACCGGATGATGATTCGGACCGGGAGATGTATTATCTGACTAATGATATATTATCCGAAAGCGGATATCACAGATATGAGATATCCAATTATGCCAGAGAAGGAATGGAATGTGAACACAATAAAATATACTGGACCTGTAAAGAATATGCAGGCTTTGGAATCGGAGCGGCATCCCTCATAGGAAGGAGAAGATATTCCAATACGAGGGATTTGGCCGGATATATAGCTGATCCCCTGCAGGATAAGGCGGAAGTAACTGAGCTTTCCGTTAAGGATTCCATGGCAGAGTTTATGTTTCTTGGACTAAGAATGACAGAGGGAATAAGGCCTTCCGAGTTTAAGAACCGATTCGGAAGACAGCTTTTCAACGTATACGGCGATGTGCTTAATAAATATGCTGCGGGAGGATTCCTTATATATACGGAGGATTGTGTCAGACTTACCGAAAAAGGAATTGATGTCAGCAATGTAATATTCAGCGATTTTATTTAGTTGAAGTTCAGGACTTACAGTCATTTTCGGTTGACATTATTTGTTAGGATGATTAAAATTGATAAGATAAGAAGTGTGAATGGAGGAAAAGTTATGGCAATACCATATAATCACAAGGAAATTGAGAATAAATGGCGCATTAACTGGGAGAAGAATCCTGTTAATGTGGATGACGGCAAAAAGCCTAAATATTACTGTCTTGATATGTTCCCATATCCGTCAGGCAACGGACTTCATGTGGGACATTGGAGAGGATATGTTATCAGTGATGTCTGGAGCAGATATAAAATGCTTCAGGGATATTATCTGATTCATCCTATGGGATGGGACGCATTCGGCCTTCCTGCTGAAAATTATGCCATTAAGAATGGTGTACATCCTGCAATTTCCACAGCAGACAATATTGCTAATATCAAAAAACAGATTAACCAGATTGCCGCTATATATGACTGGGACAGAGAGGTTAATACCACTGACCCGAATTTCTATAAATGGACACAATGGATTTTTGTAAAGATGTTTAAGGCAGGACTTGCATATGAAAAAGAGATGCCTATTAACTGGTGTCCTTCATGCAAAACCGGTCTTTCCAATGAAGAGGTTGTAAACGGCTGCTGTGAACGCTGCGGCGCAGAGGTTACCAAGAAGAACCTTAAGCAGTGGATGTTAAAAATCACTGAATATGCTGACAGACTTCTGGATGATCTGGATAAACTTGACTGGCCTGAAAAGGTTAAGAAGATGCAGACAGACTGGATAGGACGTTCCTATGGCGCAGAGGTAAATTTCAAGGTTGACGGTACAGATAAGGAAATCACCGTATACACCACAAGGCCTGATACTCTCTACGGAGCTACATTTATGGTTCTGGCACCGGAGCATGCCATGGCCCGTGAACTTGCCAATGATGATACCCGTCAGGCTGTGGAAGATTATATAT
>JBJEND010000027.1:0-4020 GCA_051880015.1 Butyrivibrio sp.
TTGCATCCAGTGAACAGACTCCGTCGTCTGTAGGACTGGGGGTTCTTATGGATAAGGAGGATACTGTGGCCCAGGCCGGTGGCTTTATCATCCAGGTTATGCCCGATGCTACTGAGGAAACGATTTCAATGCTGGAAGAGAAAATTTCCTCCATCACCTCAGTAACGGCACTTCTCTCGGAAGGACTTACTCCGGAGGATATACTGTACAGAATTCTTGGGGAAGATAATACAGATATACTGGATAAGCTTCCGGTGTCCTTTAAATGTGACTGCTCCAGAGAGAAGGTGGAGAATGCACTGATACTTTTAAGCGAAGATGACTTACAGGAAATTATTGATGAAGGTAAGCCGGTGGAGGTTAAATGTCATTTCTGCAATAAGTCCTACAGCTTTGATACGGAGGAGCTTATCAGAATGAAAAAACAAAAATAAAGGTTTGACTTATTTTATTCAATATGTTAGATTTAATGTGTCGCAGAATAATGCGGAGATATATTTATTTTTCGGAGGTATTACAATGAACAAAGGTACAGTTAAGTGGTTCAGCAATCAGAAGGGCTACGGCTTCATTTCCGATGAAGAAGGCAAGGATGTATTCGTTCACTACTCAGGACTTGACATGGAAGGCTTCAAGACACTTGAAGAAGGACAGCAGGTTGAATTTGAGGTAGTTGACGGTGCTAAGGGACCACAGGCAACACACGTTAAGAGAGTTTAATTAACGAAGTTATAATCCAAAGTTTGCAGTGTGCCTTTTTCAATATATATAATTATTTATTTTTATTAAAAAAAGTATATTGTCATTCACAAGATTATGATAAGGGCTGTCGGATAACTGATAGCCCTTTGACTTTTATATTGTATGTAAGAAAGGAATATTTATGAGCAATTTATTTTTAACAGACACATCTATTCCCAAGGGCTTTGAATATATTCTTGATAAGCGGCTCCCGTTTTCCGCACTGTCATACAGCATTGTGGGAATTATTCTCATTGTTGCGGCCATGATTGGCATGATAATTACCGTAAGAAAGCGGGAGAAGGGTTCACTTTTAAGTATTTTCGCCGGAATTGCGGTATTCATGATTTTTAATTATTTTCTTGTCATGGTGGTTACCTCATATATACCGGCAGATAACATGGTATTCTACATCATACTTGCGGCTCTTGTGGCATCTGTGCTGCCTTTTCTGGGAAGACTGGTGGTTATCAAGCTTTTTTCCCGGCAGTATAACGGTCTTAAGGAGCATCTGGGATATGGAACCGGTATAATGGACATGAAAGCGGTAACATCACTTTTTGTTCTTCTTATGCCTATAGGTAACTATTATCAGATTAGTAAATACGGGGTTGAGTACTTCTTCCCGGCAGATCTGGAGGCGGAACTGGCTCTGTCCAGAGCGGAAAGCATTGCTTCAATGCTGGAGTTTAACTATACCCAGTGTCTGCTTGTGGCAATTATTTCCATAGGAATTATGGTACAGTATCTTGCAGCTTCACTTCCTATATATGCGGCATTTTCAGGAAGAAAGAGCAAGGGATGGTTTGCTTTTGCTCTGGGTACCACGTTCCTGACATCTCTTGGCGAATGCATGTTCAATAATGATATTTTGGTTATTTTTTCAATAATACTTGTTCTTATAGTTGCTGCCGTTTCTGTATATTTTGCCGTAAAGCTGTATAAAGAACTGGCAGATAAAACACAAGAGCCGGAAAACGTGGATAATAATAAAACCGGAGATATAAGCAAAAATGCACATGTAAAGATTCCAAGATTTAAAAATCTTGACGAGCTGTAATATGGATTACAACCGCAAATTTGTCGAAATCCCGTAAATTTATGTCAAAATCAGGCAATACAGACGATATAAAAATATTGTATAATGGAATATATATACAATAGGAGGAAAAACACATGAAAAAAATACTCAAAATGACAAAAGTACTTTTTTTAACCATGGTAGTGGCTGTAAACGGCATAATGATAAGTACGGCCGCTGATGAACCGGATTCGACATTTTATGTAACAGACGGAGGCGTAGAATTAACTGAAACTCAGTATAATAATCTTATAAGCGCTTTCGCCGAATCCACAATCAACACTATGTCCCAGGAGCAGATAGACATATACAAGGATTTGACGGACCTGGTTTCTGAGGAAGTGGTGGTAAGACTTGATGAAAATAACAACTGCCTTGGTGTGGGGGTTATGCCTTTAACGGTTCTGGAAGATGTTGCCCAGACCGAATATAAGAGAATTACCCTTAAATTCGTAGGAAGTGTAACGGCAGGTGACAGAAAGACAGTTTCCATTGTCAATGAATGGGTCAGACTTCCGGCATACAGATCCTATGATGTAATTGCAATCAGAACAAATGACACAGACCTTTATTATTCTTTTACCAATCAGCTTATAACCGCAAGACAGGTATATGATGGTAATACGGTTAATTACAATGCCAATTCAGGTGCAAGCCATTTTAAATTCTGTGATAAGGGTATCGGATTATCCATGAATCTGTCAGACAGTGCTACTTCATCCATTGTCTGTGAGCTTGTTGTAACATTATCAACCACCAAAAGCAATATTGTTGTAGCAGGTACATATCAGCATGCCACAACCAATATTAACCTGAGCAGGTCACAGCAATATGACATTACTCCCATAGGATACGGATGTGTGGTAGATTTTTATGATTCCGCAAAATCATATTATGATCAGTCCCCGGGATGTGTTATCGGAGGATGAATATAGCAGTCAATAATATATAACAGCATGATTAACATAGGACACATATCATAAAATTGTATGTGCCCTATGTTTAATTATGTCAGTGCTCCGGTTTTACAACCAAATCCTCATAGGGTACGTCGGTATCCAGTTCCCCTGCTTCTTTCAGAATATCAATAAGCAGGTCAAAGGCTTCTTTTTCAAAGGTACTGTCTGTTTTCCATGTATCCTGATTTTTGTATCGTTCCACAATTATGGCAATGGTTTTAACATCTGTATCCTTGAACTGTGGAGCAATTACCTTGGCGATTTCCTCGGCGGTGTGATTCTGCACATAGTCCATGCCTTTTTCAATGGCACGAATGAAACCTGCTATTATTTCAGGATTTTCTTTGATATAGCTTTGTTTTGCACTGTATGCCGTATAAGGCACATAGCCGCTTTCAAGACCGAGAGATGCCACAACATAACCGGCACCCTCAAGTTCGAGATTGGTTGCACCCGGTTCAAATTCCACGGTAAAATCTCCCTGGCCGCCGCTAAAGGCACCTGAGGTAAGACCGAAATCTATATTCTGGATTATTTCAAGGTCGTTTTTGGGGTCAATACCTTTTTTCTTCAGAATATATTCAAAAATCATCTGAGGCATTCCGCCGGCTCTGCCGCCGAGAACGGTTTTACCCTTAAGGTCATCCCATTTAAAATCATTTACCGGTTCTCTTGATACAAGAAAGTTGCCGGCACGCTGGGTGAGCTGGGCAAAGTTTACCGGATAATCCCCGGCCCCCTGGGCATAGGCATAAATAGTGGATTCAGACCCCATAAACCCGATGTCTGCTTCATTGGAAAGCACGGCAGTCATGGTTTTATCTGCGCCAAAACCGGTTACAACTGTAAGGTCTATACCTTCCTCCTGAAAATAACCCAGTTCTATTGCCACATACTGAGGTGCGTAGAAAATAGAATGGGCAACCTCATTAAGCGTAACCTTCTGTAATGATGACTGCTCTTTGGTACATCCCATGAATACCGGGATGAGCAGGATGGCAAGAGTAATTACAGCAAGAAATTTCCTTTTCATAATTTTTGTTCCTTTCTTTTTCATAGGTTATTATATGGCTATATGGAAAAAAGGTGATAATGCTGCTTAATTAATATTAAAGTATGTTGACATAAAAAGAAGTAAGTGATATTATACATTCACAAGCGTACTATTATAGATAGTACAGTTATAAAAAATAAGAGGGTCACAATGAAAAATGTATTAGAATATTTAGAACAATCTGC
>JBJEND010000028.1:0-20178 GCA_051880015.1 Butyrivibrio sp.
GTTACAGAGAGTATTTGGGAGAACAGATTCAAGTATGTAGATGAGCTGTCCAGAATGGGCTGTAAGATTAAGGTGGAAGGTAACACTGCCATTATTACCGGAGTTGACAGGACTACGGGAGCAGAGGTAACGGCACCTGATTTAAGAGCAGGAGCTGCACTTGTTATTGCAGGATTAGTGGCCGACGGAGTTACGGCTGTAGACGATATCAAGTATATTGAAAGAGGCTATGAAGAATTTGACAAAAAGCTGAAAGCTTTAGGCGCCGATATAGCAAAGGTTGAATGTGAAAAGGACCTCAGACAGTTTGAATTTAAGGTTATATAGAACAAAGCCGGGCGGATGTCCGGCTTTTTAAGTTAAAGAATCTCGGTGATTTTAAGCCCGGGCTGCCTGGACAAGTCAATGAATTCCTGACCTGACTTAACAACAGGCTTGTAGAGACAATGTTTATTAATCATAATGATTTCCCCCTCCCGGCCGTCGGAAAGTCTTACATGGTTGTTCTGGTAAGAGGAAACAATATTCTCCAGAAAAGTCATAATATAATGGGGATCATATTTGTACAATCCTTCTGAATCAAATATCTGGATAACGTCAAAGGGACAGAATCCTTTCCTGTATGAACGGGCGGATGTCATGGCATCATATACGTCCGCAATGGCGATTATTTTGGCAAAAGGAGATATTCTGTCTATCTTAACCTTAAAAGGGTATCCTGAGCCGTCACAACGCTCGTGATGCAGTAGACAGGCCTCCTTAACCCGAATATCCCAGTTCATGTCCTTAATAAATTCATAGCCGCGTAAAACATGGCTTTTAACCATCTCAAATTCTGCGTCCGTAAGCTTCTCTTTTTTGTTAAGGACGTTGGAAGGTATGGCGAGCTTGCCGATATCATGAAGCAGTCCTGCAAATGCCAGTTGTTCAAGGTCCGCAGAAGACATTCCCAGCCATCTGCCGAGAACCTGGGAAATTAAGGTCACCTTCAGGCTGTGCTGATATGTAAGTTCATCGGAATTTTCCATGTTCTGTAATATATTAAATACCTGAATAGAGTTATTACAGTCACTTAAAAGCTTCTTAACCATACCCATAACCTGGGGAACATCAACGGAAGGATGCTGGTGGGCAATGCTGTCCAGCAGGTTTTTGGTAACATTGATTCCCTTGGAGTAGTCTTCGGAAAAACGTTTGAATTCAACACTTTCCTTAATCCGGTTAGATGAGGAGGAAGCTGTAGGAACAATTTCCTCAATAACGGGAACGGATTCAGCAGATGTATCAATAGGAACCTCCAGAATAGAGAAAAATTCCAGCTTGGATATTGTATCAGAATCAAGAGTAGTCCCTTTGGAAAGAATAAGCCTTCCCTTTTGGTCAAATACATCATCTGCCACAACCATGCCGGATTCAAGTTCGAAGGAGAATAAAATTTCTTTTGACATAGTACCCCCAAAAAATTTTTCTATAAAAATACCCCTTAAATCATTATAAGTAAAATAAACAGGTGTGTCAATTAAACTGCTGATAAAAATAGAATATATTTATATTGACAAATAAAGACAAAATACTATATTATCCTAATTGAACGATAAGCAAAGGAACGAAAGGCAGAAAAGTCAGGGAACGAAAGTGCGGCCTGACTTTTTCTGCTTTTTTATGTTTCCGGTGTGCTTGACTGTTAATATTTCTTGAAAGGAGATGTGTTGCATTTTTGGGCAATGCAGCATAAAAGTGCCATGGACAATAATATTTCTACAAACATTATTGAGCTTAAAAACATTAAAAAATGTTTCGATGACAATTTTGTAGCAGTTGAGGACTTTAATCTGGAGATAAAAAAAGGTGAATTTGTAACCTTTTTAGGCCCCTCCGGATGTGGTAAGACCACTACACTGCGAATGATCGCCGGCTTTGATATTCCTACGGAAGGACAGATACTTCTAAACGGTAAGGATATAAGCAAGCTGCCACCTAATAAGAGACCGATAAATACCGTATTTCAGAGGTATGCATTATTTCCGCACCTTAATACCTTTGAAAATGTGGCCTTCGGACTTAAACTTAAAACGGTGGATGTGACATATAAGAACGATTCCGGGGACACAATCGTTTCCAAAAGAAAGCTTACCAAAAAAGAAATAAGTGAAAAAGTTAAACATGCCCTGGAGGTGGTAGACCTGGAAGGGTTTGAGAAAAGAAGTATTTCCACTTTGTCCGGAGGACAACAGCAGAGAGTTGCCATTGCCAGAGCCATTGTTAACGAACCGGAGATACTTTTGTTAGACGAGCCTCTGGGTGCGCTGGATCTTAAAATGCGCAAGGAGATGCAGCTGGAACTTAAAGCTATGCACAGCGAACTGGGCATTACTTTTATATATGTTACCCATGACCAGGAAGAGGCACTTACCATGTCGGATAAGGTTGTAGTAATGTCAGACGGCATGATTCAGCAGGTAGGAACCCCGGAAGAGATATATAATGAACCTAAAAATGTATTTGTTGCAGACTTTATAGGCAACAGCAACATTTTTAACGGTAAGGTTACAGGACACAAAAGAGTTAAATTCTGTGGGGCAGAGTTTGAGTGCGTAGATGATCTCCCTGTGGGAACACCTGTTGACGTAGTAATCCGTCCCGAGGATATTATTATGACAGAGCCGGATAAGGGCACCATTACCGGAAAAGTTACATCTGTTATTTTTAAGGGTATGCACTATGAGATTATTGTGGAATCAGGCAGTAATGAAATTGTTATTCAGAGTACCAAAAATGCGCCGGTGGATGCTGTTATAGGTATGTGCCTGGAGCCTGACGGGATTCATGTAATAGAAGCTGAGACCAATCACAATATATTTGACGGTGTTATTACCAGGAACAATACCGTACAGTTTGCAGACGGTGAATTTGAATGTGACGTCACCCAGCTTTATCCGGGCTCACGTATTGATGAAGACGGAGTTTTGTATTCTGCGGAAGGGGAAGAAATGGACATTGCCGGAACTGAGGTTGAAGTCCGCGTTCCTGCTGCGGATATAAGAATGAGCGATGATGTGGATGCCGGAGGAACCTGCGGAAATATTATTTCCCTTATTTACAAGGGCGACCATTACCATTATATCGTCCGTACCAAAAATGAAGAAGATATCCATCTTCATGATGAGTTCCTTTGGAACGAAGAGGACTATGTCAGCATAATTATTCCAAAAGAGAGTATAAAACTTACTCTTAAGCCGGACAATTCTGCTAAATGAAAGGAGACACTTGTATGAAACTGCGTTTTTCCAGAAAACAACTTTGCATTCCATACGGTGTGTTTCTTGTGTGTTTTGTAATTGCACCGCTTTTGGTTGTTTTATACTACGCTTTCACCAATGGTGAAGGAAAATTTACTTTTGAGAATTTTATCGGCTTCTTTACAAGTCCTAATACCATAGGAACACTGTGCTACAGTCTGGTGCTGGCATTGGTTACTACGGCCGTGTGTCTTTTAATTGCCTATCCGGTAGCATATATACTTGCCAGAAGCAATATTAAGAAAAAAAGCGTTTTACTGATGCTGTTTATTCTTCCCATGTGGATTAATTTTACCTTGAGAATTGCTGCGTTAAAGGAAGTACTTACATTCATCGAAGGTAACCTGGCTTATCACCCTTTTCTCAATACGGTAATCGGTATGACATACGATTTTCTGCCCTTTATGATTATGCCTATATACACTACACTTATTAAGCTGGATAATAATCTCCTGGAGGCATCCTATGATCTGGGGGCCGACAGGAAGAGAACCTTTATGAAAGTGACACTTCCGCTGTCAGTTCCGGGAATAATAAGCGGTGTTACCATGGTATTTCTGCCTGCGATGACTAATTATGTGGTGCTGGATATGCTTTATAACAGCACATATATTTTGGGAAGCCTTATAGGAAGCTACTTTAGTGCTTATAACTGGCACAGCGGTTCAATGATAGCTATTGTTCTTTTGATTATAATATTTATCGTGACATGGCTTACCAACGGATTTACGGAGGAAAACGAAGCGAAAAGGGGGGCGGTATTGTGATTAAGAAAATATTACGCACCGGATGGCTTGCGCTGGTACTTCTGTTCATGTATCTTCCCATACTTATTCTGGCAGTATACAGTTTTACGGATACGGCTACCATAGGAAGCAGCGGCAGTTTTTCAACAGATAATTATGTTACATTATTTACTACACCGGAACTTCGGGATATGATAATCGGTACGGTGCTTCTGGCACTGATTTCATCTGCCATAGCTACGGTTTTGGGAACTATGGGAGCAGTGGGTGCATTTTATTCCAAAAAAGGAATGAGAAATGCCGTTTCGGCAGTAAATCAGATACCTGTAGTTAATGCAGATGTTGTTACGGGATTTTCTGTCTGTGTACTCCTGATTGTAGTTTTGGGAATTAAGAAGGATACATATATTCCCCTGATTGCCGGACATGTGGTTATGTCTGCACCCTTTGTGTATCTTTCGGTAGTACCTAAGCTGAAGCAGATGAATAATAATCTGTATGAGGCGGCGCTGGATTTGGGGGCAAGTCCGCTGCAGGCTCTTTTTAAAGTTGTTATACCACAGATTGTTCCGGGAATAGCATCGGGATTTTTGTTAGCAGTTACACTGTCTCTTGACGATTATTTTATTGCTACTTATACAAAACCTTCAACCTTTGATACAATCAGCACCTATGTGTTTAATGCCACCAAAGGTTCACAGACGGATATTAAAACGGCGTTATGGGCTTTATCCACACTTATTTTCGTACTGATAGTATCATTTGTATTAATCAGTAATCTTATCACTTCAAAGAAGGAGGTAGGAAAATTTGGAAAAGAGAATTTATAAAGCTGTTTCTTATGTATTGACAATGGTTATGATTGCAATATTTATTGTTTCCACCGGAGAAAAAACAGAGGCGGCAGAGCCTGTTACGGTTCTTCGCGTGAGTAACTGGGAGGAATATATTGACCAGGGGGATTGGGATGAAGAAGAGCTGATTGACCTGGAAAGCTGTAATATTCTGGGTGAGAACAGCCTGATTGAGGATTTTGAAGACTGGTATTATGAAACTTACAATGAAAGAGTCAGGGTTGAATATTCCACCTTCGGAACCAATGAAGATTTATACAGCCAGCTTACTCTGGGAGATGTATATGACCTTATATGCCCGTCAGACTATCTTATAATGAAGCTTATGAAAGAAGGAAAGCTGCAACCCTTGTCAGAGGGATTTTTTGACGAAGCCAATGAGAATAATTACTATATAAAGGGCGTATCTCCTTTTATTAAGCAGACCTTTGATGATAACACAATTAATGGTGAGAGCTGGAGCCGGTATGCAGCCGGTTATATGTGGGGCGTAACCGGAATAGTGTATAATCCCGAGGAGGTTGACCGTGAAGCTGCTTCCACATGGGAGATACTCAATAATGCAGATTTTAAAAGGCAGGTTACAATCAAGGATAATGTAAGAGATGCCTATTTTCCGGCATTAGGTATATTGTTTAAAAATAAACTTCTTGACAGCAACTTCAGAAACGGAGAGCAGTACAGAGAAGAACTGCTTGCCCTTATGAACAGCACGGATGAAAATACTGTTGAGGCAGCAGAGCTTCTGTTAAAAGAAATTAAAGAAAACGTATATTCTTTTGAGACAGACAGCGGTAAAGCAGATATGGTAACAGGCAAAGTTGTTGCCAATCTTCAGTGGTCCGGTGATGCCGTATATACCATGGATCAGGCAGAAGAAGACGGAGTGCTGTTGGAATGGGCAGTCCCGGAGGAATGCACCAATTTATGGTTTGACGGCTGGGTTATGTTAAAAGCCGGAATAGAGGACGATGCCAAAAAACAGCATGCGGCGGAAGCTTTTATCAACTTTCTGTCAAAACCCGAAAGTGCAGTTCGAAATATGTATTATATAGGATATACATCCTGCATTGCCGGAGGCGATGACTCACTGATATATGAATATATAGAATGGAATTATGGCGCAGAGGAGGAAGAGGAGGATACGGAATTATATCCGTTAGGTTATTTCTTTTCCGGAGATGATGAAGACAGTGACTACATTCTTACCACAAGCACGGAACAGACCAGGCGTCAGCTTTCCGCCCAGTATCCTCTGGGAAATGAGATACAGCGCAGCGCGGTTATGCTATCCTTTGATGATGATGCTTATGCCAGAATTAATCAGATGTGGATTAATATAAGATGCTTTAATCTTGGCAGCTTCTCTGCCCGTACATGGATTATCATAGGGACAACGGTTGTTGTGCTTGCAGCCTTGGCAGCATTATATCTGTTCAGACACAGGATTTTCCGGCCAAAGGTTAAGAAAGGATATCACATGGTGGAATAACCAAAATATTCTATTGACTAAGGAATAATTTAGATATAGAATATCTTTAGAAATTTAATATGAAGTCCCGCTTATTCAGAGTGATGGAGATACATAGGATCAATGAAGTCACGGCAACCCCTGTACAGGAAGGTGCCAGCCTGAGCGAGTAATCGAACAATAAGTGGATTTGATTTACAGATAATTCAGGTCCATATGTATATATGGACCTCTTTTTATACAATAGGAAAGTTCTCTGAACTTCCCTAAATAATTAAACAGCAAAGGAGAAAAAAATGGAAAAAATTTTATTTACTTCCGAATCCGTAACCGAAGGACATCCGGACAAAATCTGTGACCGTATTTCAGATGCAATTCTGGATGCTTTGTATGAACAGGATCCTTATTCACGAGTTGCCTGTGAAACGCTTACCAATACAGGCTTTGTTATGGTAATGGGTGAGATTACCACCAAAGCTAATATAGATATTCCCCAGATAGTAAGGGATACTATTGTGGAAATTGGCTATGATTCTTCAGAGAAAGGCTTTGACGGCAATACCTGTGCCGTTATGACAGCTATTGATAAGCAGTCTCCTGATATTGCCATGGGAGTTGATAAGGCATTGGAGGCCAGAGACGGCAACGAAGTTGATGCAGACGCAGTGGGAGCAGGGGATCAGGGCATGATGTTCGGTTATGCCACAGATGAAACCAAAGAGTATATGCCCTACTCTGCCGACTTAGCCCAGAAGCTTGCCATGCAGCTTACCAAAGTCCGTAAGGATGGCACTCTTTCATATTTAAGACCGGATGGAAAGACACAGGTAACCGTAGAATATGATTCAGATAAAATTCCTGTAAGGCTGGATGCCATTGTTGTGTCTTCACAGCATTCACCTGAAGTTACTCAGGAACAGATTCATAAAGATATAAGGAAATACGTTATCGATCCTGTTGTGGATTCTTCCATGATTGATGATGATACCAAGATATACATTAATCCTACTGGACGCTTTGTTATTGGCGGACCTAACGGAGATTCGGGACTTACAGGCAGAAAGATTATAGTAGATACCTATGGAGGTGCCGCAAGACACGGAGGGGGAGCATTTTCAGGAAAGGACTGCACTAAGGTGGACCGTTCTGCAGCCTATGCAGCAAGATATATTGCCAAGAATATTGTGGCGGCAGGACTGGCAAAGCGCTGTGAAATACAGTTGTCCTACGCCATAGGTGTGGCAAGACCCACTTCAATTAATATTGAAACCTTTGGCACCGGCAGATTAAGTGATGCCAAGCTGGTTGGAATTGTAAGGGATAATTTTGACTTAAGACCGGCAGGAATTATCCGCATGCTGGATTTAAGAAGACCTATATATAAACAGACTGCCGCATACGGTCATTTCGGACGCACTGACGTAGAATTTCCGTGGGAGCGCCTGGATAAAGCAGATGTCCTTAGAAAGTATTTATAGTTTTTTAATTTTTTTTACAGATGAAATATGATAAAATAAGTTCGGAACAGATTCCGGACTTATTTTTTTGGGAGAATATTTATGAAACTGTCTACTAAGATGCGGATTTCTTTCTGCGTATTGATTTTGATGCCGGTGATCCTTTTTTCAGCGGCTGTTTTCGGAATAATAAGATTTTCCATGTATGATATTGAAGAGCAGTATAATACCACCGGCACTCCATATACAGCACTGGCGAATCCCGTTGCCCTGGTTTCCAAAATGTGTGAAAGTGAATATAACAAGTTGATTAATTCTGCGGAAAACAGTCCGGCGGATTTTGACAATCCTGCATTTTTAGATGAAATCAATGAGGAATTGTTAAAGCGTAACTCCTATCTGCTGGTAGTTGAGGATGGGGAATGTAAGTATGCGGGCAGGGAAGGCTATGAAGAGGTGCTGGATAAGCTGCAGGATATTGATTACGGAGGCAGCAATACCAGCATATACCTGAAACAGAAATATAATATTTTAATTAACAATGTAAGATATATATTACCGGATGGCAGGAAGGGCAGAGCTTTTGTGGTAATGCAGGTTAAGGATATTATTCCGCAGGTGAAGCGCCTGTTGTATGACGGTATTATTGCGGTAATTATTATTCTTGTACTTACCAGCGGACTTTTTGTAAGCTGGATGTACAGAACCATGGTTAATCCCATTAATAAACTTAAGCTGGCAACACATAATATCAAAAACGGCAATCTGGATTTTGATCTGGATGTTTCCGGAAAGGACGAGATATCGGAACTGTGCAGGGACTTTGACGCCATGAGGGTACGGCTTAAGGAAAACGCTGAGGAGAAAATCAAATCCGATGCAGAAGGCAGAGAACTCCTCAGTAATATCTGTCATGACCTTAAGACGCCTATTACGGCGGTAAAAGGATATGCAGAAGGTATTTTGGACGGTGTAGCATCCAATCCCGAGAAGCTGGAGAAATATATCAGAACCATATATAATAAAGCCTGTGATATGGATAAGCTTATAGACGAGCTTACACTTTATTCCAAAATGGATTCCAATAAGGTAGTGTACCAGTTCAGCAAAATTAATGTATCGGATTATTTTACTGCCTGTACGGAGGAGCTGGCCCTGGATTTAGAGTCCATGGGAATAAAACTTATTTTTGAAAATAATCTTGAGCCATCTGTGGAAACCGTTGCGGATGTGGAACAGTTAAAGCGTGTTATTAATAACATAGTGGGAAATTCCGTCAAGTATATGGACCATGAAAACGGTCAGGTTAAAATTACCCTTAAGGATATGGGAAAACAGTTTGGCATAGACATTTGGGATAACGGCCCCGGAATTAAAGAAGAGGATCTTCCGTATATATTTGACAGGTTTTACAGGGCAGACGCTTCCAGAAATTCCGCCAAGGGAGGAAGCGGAATAGGACTCTCAATAGTTAAGAAAATCATATATGACCACAATGGTACAATAACTGTGGAAAGTACACCGGGAGAAGGCACAACCATGTACATTGTGCTGGACAAGTATGTGGAGATACCACCCCCGGTTAAAAGAATTACACACTAATAAAGGAGATTACGGCCAATGAGCAGAATATTAGTAGTAGAAGATGAACAGACAATAGCAGAACTTGAGAAGGATTACCTTGAATTAAGCGGGTTTGAGGTAATTATTGCCAATGATGGTATAACCGGATACGAAAAAGCATCGGAAGAGGAATTTGACCTGATTATTCTGGATTTAATGCTTCCCGGAATGGACGGATTTGATATATGCAAACATATTCGTGAGCATAAGAATACGCCGATTATTATGGTGTCTGCCAAAAAGGATGATATAGATAAAATACGGGGACTTGGACTGGGGGCAGATGATTATATGACTAAGCCTTTCAGCCCCAGCGAACTGGTGGCCAGGGTTAAGGCACATTTATCCAGATATGAGAGACTCATAGGTTCTTCCAAGCCTGTAAATGATGTAGTTGAAATAAGGGGGCTTAAAATCGATAAGACCGCCAGAAGAGTTTTTGTGGACGGCGAGGAGAAAAGTTTTACCACAAAGGAATTTGATTTGCTTTTATTCCTTGCAGAGAATCCCAACAGAGTGTTTACCAAGGAAGAACTTTTTAACCGTATATGGGATATGGAATCTATAGGAGATATAGCAACTGTCACGGTACATATTAAGAAAATCCGTGAGAAGGTAGAATACGACACATCCAAGCCGCAGTATATCGAGACTATCTGGGGTGTAGGCTACAGATTTAAAGTATAAATCACGCTCTTAGAGGTACATTGTGAAGACGTTAAGTATAGTTGCGCCGGTTATTATAATGCTGATAATCGGTTATGTTTGCAAAATAACGGGTTTTATTAAAGATGAAGGAATCAGCAACATTAAGAAATACATTGCCGGAATAGCCATTCCGGTGCTTGTGTTTCATGCAGTGGGGGTAGCGGATTATAACATCAGAACTATTGTGATTTTCTGCATTATGATGGCTGCAATGGTTATTGCCCTTGTTGTGGGATATCTTACCAGAAAAATGGTGGCAAAACCCTTTCAAAAATATTATCCTTTTCTGATTACTGCATATGAAGGCGGAATGCTGTGTTATCCCCTCTATCAGAATTTGTGCGGGGATGAATATTTTTCCAATATTGTTATTGTTGATTTGGCAGCCTGCGTATTTGTTTTCGGCATATATATAGGGCTGCTGCAAATGGCAGACAGGAACATGCCCTTTTCGCCTAAACAGCTGGGACTTAATGCTTTGAAAACCCCATCGTTTATCGGCCTTGTAGCAGGCCTTATTTTGGGAATTACCGGGCTGATGAACAGATTTCTCGCAACTCCTGCGGGAGAAGTATATACAAGTGTTAAGAATGTAATTGTTGCACCGGTAAATCCCATGATTTTAATCTGTGTGGGATACAGTCTGAATCTGAAGAAAGAACTGCTTAAAGAAGTTTTGAAAACAATATCTGCCAGACTGGTTATCCAGATGCTTTTATTGGCAGCAACACTGTTGATTATGAAACACTTCGGACTGGATAAATACATGGCAGCGGCATTTCTGATTTACTTCCTGTCTGCGCCTAATTTTAATCCGCCTAATTTTGTTAAAGATAAAGAAGCCAATCAATATATTGCAACGGTGACATCGGTGTACTGTCTGATTACAATAATCGGATATATAATTATTGCTGCATTACTTTTTTAATACATAAGGAGGCAATAATGCCAATAAATATTGCATATGAGGATAATAATATAATAATATGTGAAAAGCAGCCGGGAGTGGCATCCCAGTCGGACAGAACTTTTGAGACAGATTTGCTAAGTGCGGTTCTTACATACAGAGCATCCAAAGGGGAACCGCCCACAGCCCATATAATAAACCGTCTGGATAAACCGGTTGGAGGGCTGGTACTATTTGCCAAGGATAAGCCCACTGCGGCGGCACTTTCTGCAATGTCCGGGGAACACAGCATAGAGAAAAAATATTATGCAGTCGTTCAGGGCAGGCTGGCGGGAAAGGGAGAAATGTCTGATTACATTCTTAAAGACAGCAGGGAAAATATCTCCCGCATTGTACCTGAACATACAGCAGGAAGTAAAAAAGCAGTGCTGTCATACGAGGCACTGGAGACCGGGATATTGGACGGAACAGAATATTCACTGGTGAGGGTCAGGTTATATACGGGAAGGCATCACCAGATAAGGGTACAGTTTTCCCACAGAGGCCATGGGCTCTACGGAGATGTGAAATATAATCCTGATTTTTACGGCGCAAGGGGGGTTAATCCGGCGCTGTTTTCCTACAGCCTGTCCTTTAATAATCCCAAAGGAGCAGACAGAATTACCGTAGAGATTCAGCCTAAGGGAAAAATATGGGAATTTGAATATTTTAAATAACATATGTTGATACTGTTTGTAACCGGGAGGCCTTGTTATGAGCAGTGGAACAAAAAGAAAATTACAGATAGCAGGAATTACGGCAGGAGTAACTTTGGGGGTATTTTTATTTATAAAATATCTGCTGGGGCTGGTTGCTCCTTTTGTTTTTGCGTTTCTGACTGCACTTCTGATTGACAGGCCTGTGGCGTTTATGGTCAAAAAACTCCGCTGGAAAAGAATTGCATGTATAATTACAATGGTAATTTTAATATTTGCCGTTGCGGGTGTGGGGATTTTTTTTGCAGGAAAAGCAGTAATCAGGCAGGTGGAAAGACTTGTAAATAACTATACCGAATACATGGATACGTTGAGTGAAACTGCCGGCACCTACTGTGAAAGTGTGGACAGATTACTGAAACTTGAATCGGGAACAAGTTATGAATTTGTGCAGTCACGGACATCAGAGGCTGTGGATAATTTTACGGACACCATTGTGCCTACCATAATGGACCATTCCGTGAATGTTGCTTCCGGGCTTATGTGGTTTTTTACCGTGGTGACACTGGTTATAATGGGAACGGTGTTTTTTTCCAGGGATATGGAGAAACTGCGGGCGGGGGTACAGGGCAGCCCATTCAGGGATGAAATTCTATTTCTCGGTACAAGAATGAAGGATATACTGGGGGGATATTTTAAAACCCAGTTTATAATTATGAGCATTACCTGTACCATATGTACGCTGGGACTGTATTTTACGGGTAATCCCTATGCCCTCTTACTGGGCATACTGATTGGGCTTGTAGATGCTCTGCCCGTATTTGGAACCGGAACAGTATTTATTCCCTGGTGTATTATTCTGCTGATAATGGGGCGGTATAAACTTGCCGCTGCAATTTTTCTTATATATATAATCTGTTATTATACCAGACAGTTCCTTGAACCGAAACTTATGGGGAATAAGCTGGGAGTCTCACCTACCCTTATGTTGATATCCCTGTATCTGGGTCTGGTGCTTTTCGGAATAACCGGAGTTATTACGGGGCCTATAGGAGCAATTATGATTAAAGAAATAACAGGGCATTTAATAAAAAACTTGTAGAAAATATAGTAAGCAGATATAATTGATAAGTAAAATATACTGCCGGAAAGGTTTAAATATGATATTTAGTTCAGCGGTATTCCTGTTCATTTTTTTGCCCGTTTTGCTTTTGGCGCATACGGTTATAAGAAATACTACTGCCCGCAACGCATTATTGATTGCAGCGAGCCTTATTTTCTATGCCTTTGGAGAACCGGTGTACATTCTGCTTTTACTGGCATCGGTGGCAGTCAATTATCTGTTTGGATGTATTCTGGGCCGTCACAGACACAGAGGAGTTCTTGCAGTTGCGGTTATTCTCAATCTGATGCTTCTGGTTGTATACAAATATACAGGATTCATAGTAGAAACGGTTAATCTGATACCGGGAATTAATATTCCCGTTCCGGATATTACCATGCCAATCGGCATATCATTTTTCACATTTCAGGCAATTTCATATATTGTTGATGTATACAGGGAAAAGACGTCCAAAAAGGCGGGATTTTTTGATGTGCTTTTATACATATCTTTATTTCCCCAGCTTATTGCGGGACCTATTGTACAGTATAGGACGGTGGCAGACAGCATAAAGAACAGAACCGTAACGGCAGACGGACTTTCAGCAGGTATCAGAAGATTTATTATCGGACTTTCCAAGAAGATGCTTCTGGCTAATACCATGGGATATGCCGCAGATAAAATTTTCGCTCTGGATACCGGTAATATAGATACCCCGTTAGCATGGCTGGGAGCGGTATGCTATACCCTTCAGATATACTTTGATTTCTCCGGTTACAGCGATATGGCAGTGGGAATCGGACATACTCTTGGATTTGATTTTCCTGAGAATTTTAACTACCCCTATGTGGCGGTGGGAATCAGGGATTTCTGGCGAAGATGGCATATGTCCCTGACAGGATGGTTCAGGGAATATCTGTACATCCCTCTTGGGGGAAACAGGAAGGGTAAGGCAAGACAGATACTGAACAACATGATTGTATTCATTTGTACGGGTATATGGCATGGGGCTAATCTGACTTTCATCGTCTGGGGTGTATTCCACGGAGTTTTATTATCCATTGAAACGATTTTTAGCAGAAAGGACAGAAAAACAGTTAAAGGTCTTATACCGTTAAAGTGGGTATATACTCTATTTTGTGTAATAATCGGCTTTGTTATTTTCAGGGCAGATACACTAAAATATGGTTTTGAATATATAGGAAGAATGTTTTCATTTACAGTGACGGATGAGGGAATAAGAATTCTGCTGTCCCTTATGACCCCGTCATTTATATGCACCATGGTGGCAGCCGTGATTGCCTGCGTGCCGTGGGTTCCCGTTGTCCGCAGTAAAATCGGTAAGGGCAAAAGCTATAGAGTGGTAAGTGCTGTGTGTTATGCTGTTTCCATGGCTCTTTTGTTCTTATGTGTACTGACACTGGCAGGGGATTCTTACAATCCTTTCATTTATTTTAGATTTTAGGGGTGTTATATGTCCAAAAAAACAGTTCTGAAAATTATATATATCGTTGTTTTCTGGCTGGCTTTAGCTGTTCCGGGAGTATGGACATTTATTCAGGGCAGCGAAAGTATAGGTAATGAAGATAAAACCGACTTTAGTAATGTAACTTATGTAAAGCTGCCGGGCAAAATTAACGACTATATGTCAACAGGCTTTGGTTTCCGTAATAAGCTGGTACAGATAAACAACAGACTGTATTATAACCTTTTCGGAGAATCCGGTGAGGATTCGGTTATTGCAGGATTGGACGGCTGGCTTTTCTATGAAAGTGCCCTTGGTGATTATACAGGGGAAGCACGCCTTACGGATGCTGAAATTGCCCGCATAGTTAAGGTACTTGAAATTGCAGAAAAATCAGTCAGAGAGCAGGGAGCTGAATTTATATTTGTAAGCGCGCCGAATAAAATGGAGATATACGGAGAATATATGCCCTATTACTGTTACGAAGACAGCAGCGCAGGTAACTACGAGCGGCTATTTACTGCCCTTGGGGAGGCCGGAGTATCCAATACAGATCTTAAATCACTTTTGAAGGAAAAAGCCCGAAATTCCGAATATATACTTTACCACAAACAGGATTCCCATTGGAATAATCTTGGGGCTGCCTATGCCTGCGAAGCAATTATGCAGGAGGCGGGTCTTGAATACATTCGCTTTACTGACAGTGAATATACGGTGAGAAAGGACTTTTCCGGAGATTTATATGCCATGCTGTTTCCAAAGGGTGATGAAAAAGATGAACAGGTGTATTTTAACACTGAAGAGAATTTCTATTATGTAAGTAATTACAGAAGTCCTGAAGATATGGTTATTGAGACGGAAAATGAAAGGGGCAGCGGCTCCTTACTGATGTACAGGGATTCATTCGGAAATGCTCTTCATACGTTTATGGCGGAAAATTTTGCAAGCAGTGTTTTTCACAGAGAGCTTCCTTATAATTTTACGGAAACAGGTGACAAAAGTCTGGTAGCGGTTGAACTGGTGGAAAGAAATCTTGCCAATCTCCTTATATATCCTCCGGTGGTCAAACCACAATCTGTGAATATAGAAAACACATTTCCTACGGAATACGATATAAGCGCCCGGGCTGATTCTCATAACGGCTATACCCTTATTACAATTAAAGCGGACTGCGTGCCGGAGGACTGTGTAAATGTATATGTGCGGATAGGAAATACCGATACTGTCTACGAGGCATACCCCTGCGGCAAGGATGGGGATGTAAGCCTTTATCTGGAAGAATTAAAGGACAATCAGGATATATCCCTGATATATGAACAGGAAAATGAGTATTTCGAAACCCTTCAAACCATTGTAAAACAGTAATATACTTGAAAAAATAAGGGATTTGTGTATAATAGGTTTTAATCATTAAAGACAGGAGAATACAGATGAAGAAATTATTTGTTTTATTTTTGCTGACGGTACTTTGCCTTACAGGCTGCCGTTCAATAACTTCATCAGAAAGTACATCTACAACGGCGGAATCAACCACATCTTCCAAGGATATTAAGGCAGAATGCTTTTATGAAATTAATGGAATCAGGATTGTTCCCGGAGAGGATTTTGCAGAGGCTTTGGACAAGCTGGGAGAGCCGTTGGAATATAAGGAAGCCGCAAGCTGCTATTATGATGGAATGGATAAGATATACTCCTATGACGGATTTGAAATTACAACCTATCCGGTTAAGGACAGGGATTTCGTACAGGACATCTGTATCAGTTCGGATTCCCTTAAGACTGACAAAGGAATTACAGTGGGTTCCTCATTGGAGGATGTAATAAAAGCCTATGGAGAAGGCTATGAACTTAAGGGCAAGATGTACAGATATTTCTGTTCAGATGATACTTACCGGTATTTTTTTATTACAAATGATGCTGTAAAATATTTCGGATACGGAATAAATGCAGATAATTAAGACAAGGAGATAATATATGAGTAAACGCTTTTTTGCATCCTTTCTTGTGTGTATTATGGGTATGATATGTCTGGCGGGGTGCAGCAGGAATACGGCTTCAACGGAGACATCTCCGAATCCGCCGGTAATTAATGATACCGAACCTGATACAACGAAAGGGCATGATGTCCCGGGCACAGAAGATAATACTACCCCGGAAGAGACTACACCTGAGCCTTCTACCCCGGAAGAAAGTTCTTCTGAGATTGCTACGACGGAGGAAGAGACCACAACAAAACAGGAATATGTGGGAGCGTGGACTCTTATGAGTACAGAGCCCCTTAACCCTTCCAAATCCGGCTATGAGGAATTGGACAGGCTGATTGATGAGCTTTTATCACGAATAGTGACCGCTGATATGAACGGATATAAGAAAGCCTGGGCCTGCTATGAATATCTTGTTGATAATATTACATACAGCAGGGGAATGGATGCCAATACGGGAATGTATTCCGAATCCGATCCGGCTGTAACGCCCAAAGAGGTATTATGGGCTACAGACCTGCTTAATACGGGAATGGGCTGCTGTTATCACTATTCTTCAACATATGTATATCTACTGAGAGCAATCGGATTTGACGCTCATCTGGTATCCGGTAATGTTCCAAAATATGGCGGTGGAGTTACCCCCCACTGCTGGCTGTACGTTAATCTCGGAGGAGAACAGTATATATTTGACCCGGATCTGGATATGAACTATTATACGAGGGATAAGGGTAACGGAGTGGAGAACCCTGCAAAAGACAGATTCTTCTGTGTTCGTGCAGATAAAATGTCTTATTTTTATAAGGCGGAAACCTATCATACAAATTAATCAACAGAGGAGAGTAATATGGCAAACGATAAAAAACTTGTAGAGGCAATTACATCCATGGATACGGATTTTGCCCAATGGTATACGGATGTAGTTAAAAAGGCTGATTTAATGGTATATTCCAGCGTTAAGGGCTGCATGATTTTTAAGCCGGCAGGATATGCCCTGTGGGAAAATATCCAGCATGAATTAGACCGGAGATTTAAGGAAGTAGGGGTGGAGAATGTATACTTACCCATGTTCATTCCGGAGAGCCTTCTGGAAAAGGAAAAGGATCATGTTGAAGGCTTTGCCCCTGAGGTTGCATGGGTGACCCACGGCGGACTTAATCCCCTGCAGGAGAGACTCTGTGTCAGACCTACCTCTGAGACACTTTTCTGCGATTTTTATAAGGATGAGATTCAATCCTACAGAGATCTTCCCAAGGTGTATAACCAGTGGTGTTCTGTGGTGCGCTGGGAGAAAGAGACAAGACCGTTCCTTCGCTCAAGGGAATTTTTGTGGCAGGAGGGACATACGGCACATGCTACTGCAGAAGAAGCTGAGGCCAGAACACAGCAGATGTTAAATGTTTATGCAGATTTCCTTGCAGATTTCCTTGCAATTCCTGTTATTAAAGGACGCAAGACTGATAAGGAGAAATTTGCAGGAGCAGAGGCAACTTATACAATCGAGGCGTTAATGCATGACGGAAAGGCATTACAGTCCGGAACCAGTCATAATTTCGGAGACGGATTTGCCAAAGCTTTCGGAATCCAGTATACAGATAAGGATAATACATTAAAATATGTTCATCAGACCTCATGGGGAATGACTACCAGATTAATCGGAGCTTTAATCATGGTGCACGGAGATGATTCAGGACTTATGCTGCCACCTAAAATCGCTCCTGTTCAGGTGGACATCATACCTATTATGCAGAATAAACCAGGAGTGCTTGATAAGGCATATGAGGTTAAGGAACAGCTTATTGCTGCAGGTCTCAGGGTTAAGGTGGATGATACGGATAAGAATCCGGGATGGAAATTCTCAGAGCAGGAAATGAGAGGAATTCCTGTACGTGTTGAGATGGGTCCAAGGGACATTGAATCAGGAACAGCAGTTATTGTGCGCCGTGACAACAGAGAGAAGATTACCGTTGGCATTGAGGACCTTCCACAGACTCTCACTGAATTAATGGATACAATCCAGAAGGATATGCTTGAAAGAGCAACAAAACACAGGGATGCTCATACCTATACTGCATTGAATTATGACGAATTTAAGGACATTGTTGCCAATAAGCCCGGCTTTGTTAAAGCAATGTGGTGCGGAAGCCAGGATTGTGAAGACAAGATTAAAGAGGATACAACTGCTACCAGCCGCTGTATGCCTTTTGAACAGGAAAATATAAGCGATGTGTGTGTATGCTGCGGTAAGCCTGCAAAGAAGCTTGTATATTGGGGAAAAGCATATTAATGAAAATAAAACTGCCGGATGATGTACGATACATCATCAATAAATTAACTGAAAATGGTTATGAGGCTTATGCTGTCGGGGGATGTGTCCGCGACAGCATTCTTTGTCGTGTCCCCGGAGACTGGGATATTACCACGTCTGCCAAACCGGAAGAAGTAAAACGAATCTTCCGCCGGACTGTTGATACAGGCATCGTCCACGGAACGGTAACGGTTATGTTGGGAAAAAACGGTTATGAAGTAACCACTTACCGTGTGGACGGAGAATATGAGGATGGCAGACATCCTAAGCACGTGGAATTTACAGCCTGTCTGGAAGAAGATTTAAAACGCCGGGATTTTACCATTAATGCCATGGCATATAACGAGACCTACGGTATAGTGGATATGTTTGGCGGACAGGAGGATTTGGCAAGGCGTATAATAAGATGCGTGGGAAGTCCACAGGAACGGTTTACGGAGGATGCTCTGAGAATGCTGCGGGCTGTAAGATTTTCGGCACAGCTTGGATTTGACATAGAAGAAAATACCTGTGGGGCAATATCAGACCTTGCACCTTCCATGGCAATTATCAGTAAAGAAAGAATTCATGCCGAGCTCGGCAAAATCCTGCTTTCCGACAATCCGGATTATATATATAAGGCATATGAACTGGGTATAACCAAAATTGTACTTCCTGTATTTGATACAATAAGGGATAAGCATACGGTACTGGCAATGCTTAAGGAGATGCCCGGCAGACTGTATTGCAGGTATGCTTCGCTCTTTATTGAAAATACCGAAAAAGAAACCAAAGAAATGCTCCGGAAACTTAAACTGGATAATTTTACTGTTGACAGAGCCTCTGTTCTGATTAAATATCATAAATCGGATATCCCTGAGGATGAAGTGGGGGTTAGGAGACTGATTAGCGCAACAAACGCAGACGTAGTGGGCGATATATTTGATTTTGAAGCTGCTTTTTATAAGATAGTGGGAGATGATGAAAAATATCATGCTGCGGTCCGGGCCGGCGGGCTTAGGGATTTAATTACAGACAGAAGGGATTGCACCTCCATTAAGGATTTAGCCCTTAAGGGCAGCGACCTTATTGAAAAAGGAATCAGTCCCGGCAGAGAGATGGGGGAAATCCTGAAAAAATGTCTGGAACTTGTATTGGAGCATCCGGAATATAATACAAGAGAAATACTTCTGAATAAAATGAATATAGAATAATTTATATGCCATTCTCATATTTATCCTGAATGATTCATAAAATTAGATAGTTTCGATTCAGAAAAGAGCAAAAGTGAGGATGGCTTTTATGATTGATAAGAGTTTGGATGTTCTGGAAAAATATGACTTTGAGGTGAGTGAAACATCTAAGGGCAGAGGTGTGCTGATTTTAAAAACTAATCAGGGACTTAAAATGCTTAAAGAATATAAGGGCAGTGGGAAGCATCTGGTGTGGACGGAGGAAGTACTGGAGCATATTAATATGGGCGGCAGGATTCTCACAGATTCCTGTGTGCGTAATAAAGAGGGAAGCTTTATAAGCGAAAGCAGCGACGGCGGGAAGTTCATTGTTAAAAACTGGTACGAGT
>JBJEND010000029.1:0-3969 GCA_051880015.1 Butyrivibrio sp.
TTCAAAACCATCACCCTTTTATATCGTTTTATCTTGTATTATCTGCCATAATATAGTAGAATATACCTATAAAACGAAAGGAGATCAGCCATGGATGTTGCAGGATTATCCACTGTAATGAGCAGCAGTGAACTGCTTTCCCAGGTTTCCGTAAAGGTTCTGTCTATGGGACTTGATAATCTCGAAACCGCCGGTGAAGGCATGCGCAAAATCATGGAGATGTCTGTTACCCCATCTGTCGGCGGCAATATTGACATCTCCCTATAGCACTATTTATGCGCACAAAAGAGGGCATTACATATGCCTTCTTTTTTTGTTCCGGTAATTTCCCCCTCTATTGCATATCCCTGCTGAATTATTTTCTCCAGCCGGATAAAAAGCTCTTCAGACGGATATCCCCTGAATCCGTCTTCCCCTGTTATTATTATATCTTCTTTAAAATCAGAGATATTAATTTCCCCAAGGACTGATATCCGGATTCCTAAACAGTCACCGCTTCCTCTTGTACGTATAATTTCGCCCTCAAATACTTTTTCACCAGTCATATTATCACCCCGCTTGTTTTACATTATATGAAAATTTCCACTTGCAGTAAAGAATTTATTATTTTTCCTATACTGTGGGTTAATGGTAAAAAACAGTAAAACTTTTAAAATTGAATTAATATCGTACAAGGATCGCAAAATGGATTCACTAAAGAAAAATCTTTCTTACCAGCTAAAAGAATACCGAAGGCAAAACAGTCTCTCCCAGGAACGTGCTGCCGAAATTCTTGGCATAAGCACAGTATTTTACGGGGATATTGAGCGCGCCAAAAGACTGCCTTCCATCCGGCTTCTTGTCAAACTGTGCCGCACAATAGGGTGCAGTGAGTTACGGATTGACGGTTTTGGCCCTGCATCCCCGCCTCTGACAAAAGAGGCGGAAAAGCTTATGGAGATTATAAGGTTACATCCCGAAATTGCCGGTCTGATGCTTTCCATAGCAGAAAGTCTTATTTCTTCCAAATGACTTAGAAAAAGCCGGCATGCTGCACATTGCACAGCCGCCGGCTTATCTGGTACATAATTTATTTTGACGCTATTGCCTCGATTTCAAGCAGTACGTCCTTGGGAAGTCTCGCAACCTCTACGCAGGACCTGGCAGGATACGGCTCCTGAAAATAGTTTGAATATATTTCGTTGATTTTGCCGAAATCATTCATCTCCTTAATGAATACCGTTGTTTTAACCACCTGGTTTACTTCTGCTCCGGAAGCCTTAATTAAATTAACCAGATTGGTAAAAGCCTGATTGGCCTGTGCTTCAATTCCTTCAGGAATAACACCCGTTGCAGGGTCCACAGGAATAACGCCGGAGGTGTATACCATATTATTCACCTCTATGGCCTGGGAGTAAGGTCCTATTGCTCCCGGTGCCTTGTCTGTCTTAATTACTTTCTGCATTTTATCCATCTCCTTTTTATTTTATGATGATACCTGTATCGGTAATCTGTATCTTACCTTCTTTTAAAAGATGTCCGCAGGCTCTTTTAAATGCTGCTTTACTCATATCAAATTCTGCCTTAATTTCTTCAGGCCGGGATTGGTCATTATATGGCAGATTACCGCCACTCCTTTTTAAAGCATCATATATCCTGATACAGTCTGCGTCAAGCTGTAAATATGCCGGTGCTCTGAGGGCGAGCTCAATTTTGCCGTCTTCATGAACACGGGATATAGTGGCTTTAATCTCATCTCCTACGCCTAAGTTTCCGTATAATTCCTTATTAGGAATAAGTCCCTGATACATATCATCAACTGCCACGAACATACCGAATCTGTCTATTTTCTCATATGCAGTGCCTCTTACCGTATCTCCTTTACTGTAGGAGTGGTCTGTCCGGAGATAATTATATATTTTCATTGTGGCACACAGTCTGCCGCTCTTGTCAACATAGAGTGCTACAGGGTATTTTCTGCCCTCTGACACTTTGACGGTCTGTTCTTTAAAGGGAAGCAGAAGATCCTTCTCCAGTCCCCAGTCCAGAAATGCGCCTATCCTGTTAACCTGTTTTACCTTAAGAGATGCCACCTTTCCCAGTGTAATCAACGGTTCCAGTGTGGTCGCTATAAGTCTGTCCATGGAATCCCTGTATACAAACACCGTTACGGAATCTCCGGGCTCCAGCTCACCGTCAGCATATTTGGCAGGAAGCAGGACTTTTTCATCCTTATTTCCAAGGTACACTCCGAATTCTGTTTTATTAACCACCATCAGGGGCTGTTTTTTTCCAAGTTCGATCATTTTATTTCTCCAAATTGTATTCAAACGTCACTGTTGCAAAAGAATTTCCCTCCGGACTTCTTAAATCCACAGTGTAGTTGCCATTATCCACATTGAGATACGGATGAAAAACATCTCCCAGCACTGCGGCTTTTTTATATTCTGCCCTTATACGTTGCGGAAGAGTTTTAATATCTGCTGCCGTAACGGCAGTGGCGATGTACTGGCAGTTATTTACATGATGATTGGTATCAATCTGGCTGTAATGAACCGCCACCGGCTCCAGTGCCTCAAATTCCGTGGGAAGTTCTATTTTGCGGGGTGTATACTCCATATCTATCTTCGGAAGCATAGGTTCATATAACCGGCTTTCTTCCGGAGTGATTCGTTTCGGAGTCCGGCTGGCTAAATCCATGTAAATCCATATGGAATTAGCGGCTACCATACGTTCCTTATTTTCATTTTCAATCCAGAAATTTCTGTTACCGAAGAAGCCCTTATTTTCATAGGGGCTGGTATATACGGTTATATTATCATACAGATGTGGGATTTTCTCAATATCAATCTGCCATGAATACAGAAACCACCCGCTTCCCGTCTCTGATAAATGCTTTATTCCTCCCCCCAGGGCCTCTGAATGAAACATAGTGCAGTCCTGTAGGTAGTTTACCAGGGCTTTAATGGTAATATTTCCATTTTCATCTGCCTCACTGTATCTGACTCTGCCGTCCATAGAATAAATCATGCTGCGCCTCCTGTCTTGCCATGTATGACATATATAAGTGAACTTCGTAGAACTTTGCTGTTGTACAAAAAACACCACGAATATCTCGTGGTGTTTAGCTGGGCTAACAGGGCTCGAACCTGTAAATGCTGGAGTCAGAGTCCAGTGCCTTACCATTTGGCTATAGCCCAATGATTATTGAGTTGTTCACACAACAATAGAGATTATACAATATCATTTTTTAAAAATCAAGACTTTTTTGTATTTTTTTATAAATTCTTTCTGAACACCAGATACCTTGTATTTTCCCCTGAATATTCACCGTAATATTTAAATTCCAGTTTACTGCAAAGTTTTAAGGATATGCCGTTGTCCTCCGCCGTAACAATATACAGTTCGTCCATTCCCAGGGTTCCAAAAGCATACTCGGTTACGGCTTTGCACACTTCATAGGCAAAACCCTTCCTACGGTATTCCTTTCTGACAAGATATCCCAGTTCATTACAGTCGCGTCCGTCAATTTTTCTTATACTTATTCCTATTCTCCCAATAACATTTCCCGTTGCCTTATCAATAACCATCCACAACCCGTATCCATACATTCCGTACATATTACGGATATATTTTTCGGTAAATTCTTTCTCTTCTTCATAGGGATACAGTGGCTCAACATATCTGCGGATAAGGTCATCGTCATATATCACATACAGTTCCTCCAAGTCCTTCAGGGTTATTTCCCTGACAATGGTTCTTTCCGTTTCAAAAACAGTAACCGGCAAGCCCATTTGTCTGGAATACACCATATTAAAATATTTATCGTCACATTCCTCCGGAGAATATGTTACATAGCCGGCTCCGGGAATAAATCTGTCCTCTGATGACACAAACAGCACCGGAATGCCTGATTTATTAAGAATTGCCAGATCTTCTTCCCTGTCTGTGACAGCAAGGATGCCTTCATTGGAATCAACCCTGAATGGT
>JBJEND010000030.1:0-20101 GCA_051880015.1 Butyrivibrio sp.
TATCGCTAATTTTTTCAATTTTCATACAATCACATCCCATCTGTTTGCATATTTCAGAACTTCTTAAATATAGTATTAGTATACAGCATTTAATTTAGTAATGTAAATATTGATAAATGAAATTTTAATGGTAAATTTGTTAAAAAAATATAAATTAACAAAAAACCCTTGAATAATTCAAATAAATAATTTATTATCGATACACAGGACACATCTTTGTATGGCACACCGGGAGGAATGGTGTTGTTTCAAAAAGGTGAAATAGTATTCGGCAGATACAGGATCGAGGCACTTCTGGGAAGAGGGGCTTCAGGAGAGGTTTATCTGGCGGAGCACATTAATCTCAATGTTTTTCGTGCACTTAAGTGCATCGACAGATGTCAGGACCTTGGCGACATGGCAGCCAGGGAAGCGGACATTCTTAAAAATCTAAGACATCCTGCAATTCCCATTATCTACGATATAGAAGAGAACGATGAATGCGTATGTATTATTGAGGAATATATTGAAGGTTTGTCACTTAATTCATTTATTACAAAACACCGCTGTTTTACGGCGGGGGAAATAGCAGATATAGGACTGCAGTTGTGTAATGTTACGGAATATCTCCATGAAAGGGGAATATTTCATTCCGATATTAAGCCGGAGAACATTATTTATGCAGAAGGCAGAATTTATCTGCTGGATTACGGAAACGCTCAAAACGCCCTTAGCCGGGAGGGAATATCCAGAGGAACAAAAGGATATGCTCCGCCGGAATTTTACACCGGGGAACATGCTTCCCGGGAAAGCGATGTATATTCCATTGGAGCAGTTATGCGTGCACTGGGGAAAGCGGGGGGCCGGAATATGATACCGGAGCTGGATAAGACGGTGTCGGAATGCCTCCTTCATTCAAAAAGTGAACGTATTGGTTCGGTCAGGGAGCTTTCAAAGCGGCTTAACAAAATCAAAAACAGAAAAAACAAATCAGAGAATGTGTCCTTAAGCATCTGTTTTGTGGGAGCCTATCCTCACTGCGGGGTTACGCACTGTGCAGTCCTTGCCGGATATTTTTTAGTAAAGCAGAGATTTAAGACTGTTGTGATAGAAGAGAATTTCAATGACCATTTTCTGCATATCATCAGACAGTGTGACAAAATAACTTTTAAAAACTCCGTATATGTAGCTGACGGGCTGTGTATGGTGCCCCAGTATTACGGATGTATTAACGGGGAGGAGGGCCTTTTGGCGGACAGACGTATATATGATTACGGAGTTTTATCTCCTGATAATATTGAAGAGGTTCTTAAATATGATGTGGTATGTCTTGTAACAGGCAGCAGACCCTATGAATTGGATAAGGCGGTGCAGATTCTTGAAAAAGGATATTTTGACCCCTCATCTTTTAAGGGCAAATTGCACACACTGATTAATCTTTCCGATACAGGCCACTACAAGCGTATAATAAAGAACCCTTTAATTATTAATCCTGTCCGTGTAGGTTATTTCCCTGAACCATCTAAAATAAGACCGGAGAGAATTCAAATTGTCAGGAAAAAACATTAAGAAAAATAACGCACCAAAGGTAATCGGAATTATCGGTACGTCACCCGGAGTGGGCGTTACCCATTTTGGCCTGATGTTAGCGGTTTTTCTTACCGCAGTTAAAGGTTACAGAGTTGCAATGGCAGAGCAAAATGAATCTGTCTGCTTACGGCAGGCTGAAATTATACTAAAAAATCTAAAGAATAAGAAAACCAGAAGAATATTTAATAAGATTTCAATTTTTACGCAGACGGAGGAGTTAACGCTTTCCCAGATTATTTCAATGGATTTTGACTGTGTCATTATAGATTACGGGTGCAATTATGAGGCAGCACGCACCGGTTTTCTTATGTGCCATAGAAAACTGGTTGTGGGAAGCCTGTCATGGTGGAAAATCCGGTCTTACGTTACGTTTCTTATTAATACCGGGAATGAAAGCTCCGGAGGATGCTGGACGTTTCTTGCCAATGCTCCTGTTTCAGAGGGAATACATTATATCAGCAGAGAATTAAAGATAAGGATAATTGGTATTCCTTATGAACCGGACCCTTTCAGGCTGGGGAGCGGCAGCGTAGAATTCTTTCGTAAACTGACGGATAAATTATTCTGAAATATGTTATGGGAATGTCTGTATATCACGGTATTGACCTTCTTTATCATTATTTTGTACTGCATTGGAGAATTTATTATGGAATTGGATAAAACCGCTCTTAGAAAAGAGCTGGAGGATTTCGGAGAACGGGGAGTAAGGTTCTCGGTGGAGGGTCAGCCGGTGGAACCGGATGACCGTCTTGTGGACATGCTTTTGGCAGATGAAAGCTGTACATACATGAGAAATTATGTTTTTAAGGGAGGGAGGATTGTTGAAATCAATTTCGATAAAATAAAATTAAAGTAATTTTAACAGGAAGAACCCCTTTTAAGGTGCAGGAAGCCGCCGGTTCATAAAATGGCCGCCGGTCTTCTTGCAACTCCTCACAAAAATATGATATAATTATCAAAAATTCCGTGAGGTAAAACATTTTGAACAGCAAAAGAGAATCAGACGAAGAATTAAACAGTGAAGAACTGTTGGAGAATATGGATCCGGAGGAGATTTCGGAGGAAGTTGATTACAATGAATTTTACGGGGAGCCGGAAGCTGACAGGAAGCGCAGAAAACCTATCCCCTTTATAATAACTGCCGTGGCAGTTCTGACAGCCGTTCTTGTGGCGGTGGCCGTTATAGTGGAGAGAAATACTCCCGGAAGGGAATATGCAGATCTTTATACATATTATGGGATAGACAGCAATGAAATGGCTGTAGTGTATGACGGAACCATATATGGAAAAGGGCTGTATACAGACGGAATGCCTTATTTAAGTAAGGAGTTTGTTACGGAATATCTCACTGATAAATTTTACTTTGATGAGGGCCGGGGATGTCTTTTATATACCACGGAATCCGATATATATGAAATTCCCATGGCTGAATCTGAGTATATCATCGGGAATGTTACTGAAAGCACTGATTATGTTATAGCTGTCAGGGATAACGATACAGTATATATAGCGGTTGAATTTCTGGAAGATAAGGCGGCATTTACATATAATGTATACAATGATCCTGACAGGGTGGTGCTGATTCCTGACGGAAGGGTTATAGCAGATATAAGTTTTACGGAGGGCGCAAGAATACGTACGGATGCCTCCATAAAGGCAGATATAATCGGTGTTCCGGGTGAAGAATCAGGTTACTGGTATGTATCTGATGAAGCGACGGCAAAAAACTGGGTTGCAGTAGTTAATCCCGATGGACGCAGAGGTTACATAAAGGAAAAAGAAATACTGACAAAGACGGATGTAAGATTTGATTCCGGCTATGAAGAGAAGGAATACACATCCTGCAGGAAGGATTATGACATTGTTATGGTATGGCATGCCGTATACAGTTCTGATTCCAACAGTAATATAGCATCATTACTGGAGAACACAAAGGGTGTTACAACTGTTTCTCCCACATGGTACAAAATATCAGATGAGACGGGTGGAATTTTATCAATGGCAGATAAAGACTATGTGGAATATATACACAGTCTTGGAATGGAAATATGGCCTCTGATAAGTGACTTTACATCCGTAGAGGGAGATGGCTGGGACAGGAAGGCACTTTTTGACAATACAGAAAATAGAAGAAGGCTTATAGATAATATAATTAACGAGATAATTTTTTACGGATACGACGGAATTAACATTGATTTTGAACATATATCTGCCGAAGAAGCCGACGGCTTTATACAGTTTATCAGGGAATTATCCATCCGCTGTCGTAAGGAAAAGGTAGTTCTGTCAATAGATAATTATGTTCCCATGGCGCATAGTCTCCATTATAACAGAAAAGCCCAGGGAGAGTGTGCAGACTATATAATTGTAATGGGATATGATGAGCATTACAGGGGCGGCGGTGAAGCCGGTTCAGTTGCTTCGATATCCTTTGTTGAGAATGGAATTACCAATACGCTGAAGGAGGTCCCTGATTATAAAATAATTAACGGCATACCTTTTTATACAAGACTCTGGAAGGAAAGTATTGATGAATACGGCAATAATGTACTGGATTCCACGGCATATTCAATGGATAACGCCCTTGCGGCGGTTGAGGAACTGGGGCTTAATACTGAATGGGACAGTGAAGTTAAGCAGTACGTTGCCAAAGGAATGGCAGACGATATATATTACAGTATATGGCTGGAAGAAGACAGCTCCATTGCCGCTAAAATGGAATTGGTTAAAAAGTATGATTTAAGCGGTATAGCGGCCTGGTGCCTTGGAATGGAAAAATCATCCGTATGGGATATTATTACCGAATAAAGCATTGGTAAACAACATAATATATAAGTAACCTTATTACATGGTGCAATATGTATAGAAGAGTACTTAATATTTCATTATCTGTTATGCTGTTTCTGATAATCGGCATTTCTGTGAAACTTTTACTTCCACAAAAAAGCGTGGCTACCGTGGCGGACACCGGGTATACGGTGGTTGTGGATGCAGGTCATGGAGGAAATGACCCCGGCAAGGTGGGGGTTAATGACGAGAAAGAGAAAGACATTAATCTGCAGATTGCTTTCTGTCTGAAAGAATGTCTGGAGGAGCAGGGAATTCGTGTGGTTCTTACCAGAACGGACGACAACGGACTTTACGAGGAAAGCGATACCAACAAAAAAGCTGCCGATATGAAAAAAAGGTGTGAGATAATTACCGGGGAAAATGCTAATCTTGTAATAAGCATACATCAGAACAGTTATACAGACAGCAGCGTTCATGGCGCGCAGGTGTTTTATTACACCCATTCAGCCAAGGGACGGGAACTGGCGGACTGTATACAGAAGCAGATTAAAAATTCTGTAGATAAGGATAATAACAGGCCTATCAAAGCAAACAACAATTATTATATGCTGATTCATACACCCTGTCCTACGGTTATTGTGGAATGCGGATTTCTAAGTAATCCGGATGAAGCAGTGAAGCTTTGTGACAGCAGTTATCAGCAAAGTATTGCTAAAGCAGTAACAGATGGAGTGCTTGACTTTCTTGACTCAAATGATTAGAATGTTTCCCATGAATAAAATATTGTCACAGGATACGGAATAATGAAGACAATTATTGATAAAATAACATCTGACAGGGATAATAACATAAAAATAATTCATAAGGCAGCCGGCATAATCCGTGACGGCGGCCTTGTGGCATTTCCCACCGAAACCGTATACGGGCTTGGGGGTAATGCTTTTGATAAAGCTGCCGCATCAAAAATATATGAGGCAAAGGGAAGACCATCCGATAACCCTCTGATTGTTCATATATCAGAAATTGAAGATTTGGAGCAGGTAGGAGAGGAGGTTCCTGATAAGGCTTATATTCTTGCAAAGCGTTTCTGGCCCGGACCTCTTACAATTATAATCAAGAAAAATGACAGAGTTCCTTTGTCGGTTACGGGTGGGCTTGATACAGTGGCGGTAAGACTTCCCTCACATCCTGTTGCAAGGGAGCTGATTGCAGAATCAGGAACTTTTATTGCCGCACCCAGTGCCAATCTTTCCGGCAGACCCAGCCCCACATCAGGGGAGCACGTAATAGAGGATTTGAATGGAAGAATTGACATGATAATAGATGGAGGATTCATTGATATAGGTCTTGAGTCTACCATAGTTGATTTATCAGAAGACATACCTGTTGTATTAAGACCGGGATATATTACAATTTCCATGCTGGAAGAGGCTGTAGGAGAGGTTCGCATGGACCCTGCCATGATGACAGGGGTTAAGGATGGGGTACAACCAAAGGCACCCGGTATGAAATACAGGCATTACGCACCAAAGGCAGAGCTTACCCTTATTGAAGGAAGGAAAAGCCTTGTACTTCGTAAAATGTCAGAACTG
This sequence comes from Butyrivibrio sp., assembly GCA_051880015.1. GTDB lineage: Bacteria > Bacillota > Clostridia > Lachnospirales > Lachnospiraceae > Eshraghiella. The sequence goes on from JBJEND010000030.1 coordinate 5,952, forward strand.
CTGGAAAAGGGCATAAAATCAGGCCTTAAGGTGGGAATAATGACAACTGCGGAAAATACCCGCTATTTTAAAGCCGGAGAGGTCATCAGCCTGGGAAGCAGTACAGACGGGGAAGAGATTGCCAGGCATTTGTTTGCGGCATTGAGAAAATTTGATGAGTTAAATGTTGATGTGATATATTCGGAAGCTTTTTCAGAGGAGGGGATTGGACAGGCTGTTATGAACAGGCTGCAGAAAGCGGCAGGCTACAGGATTGTCCATGTATAACTGAAACAGTAGGAGGACTCCACAATGTATCATAAATTGATTTTTGTATGTATGGATAACTCTTGCAGAAGTCCGGTAGCAGAAGCAATTATGAAACAGATTAACCGTGTGCCGGATTTAGAGATTATGTCCAAGGGGATTATAGTTCTTTTTCCGGAGCCGTATAATCCCAAGGCAAGAGCCGTATTGCTCAGTAATAATATAATCATGGAAAACGGAACCTCACTTCCCCTTGAAGAAAAGGATTTTAGTGAAGACACCCTTATTCTTACCATGGACAGAAATGAAAAACAAAAAATTCTTGAAGAGTTTGAAAATCCGGTTAATGTATACACTCTTATGGAATTTGCAGGGGGAAGCGGTGATATTTTTGATCCCTACGGCGGAGACCCGGATGTATACGCCTTGTTTCTGGAATCCATTAAGACGTGGGTAACCCAGGCGGAAGAGAGATTATATAATGACAGTATATCTGAAAAAGAACAAACCAAGGAGGAAGAACAATGATTTCCATAGGATGTGACCATGGCGGATATGATTTAAAGCAGGTGGTAATGCGCCATCTTGAAGAGAGAGGATTGGAGTATAAGGATTTTGGATGCTACGATAAAAGCTCCTGTGATTATCCTGAATTCGGAAGGGCAGCAGCTATGGCTGTTGCAGGCGGGGAATGCGATAAAGGTATCGTAATATGCACTACAGGTATAGGTATCTCCATAGCCGCCAATAAAGTAAAGGGCATACGATGTGCTTTATGCACCGGTACAGAACTGGCAAGGATGACAAGACTTCACAATGATGCCAATATGCTTGCTCTTGGGGCTTCGGCAGTTTCAGAAGAGCTGGCGGTTCAGATTGTGGATGTATTTCTGGATACTGAATTTTCCGGTGAAGAAAGACATAAGAGAAGAGTCAATATGATTGAAGAGGGTCTTTAATGGACCTTCTTTTATTTTATTTATATTTTATAATTGGGTCATGGACATTTTTCTAAAAATAATTTATAATACAGTAGATATGCGTAAAAACGCTTTGCCGTCAGGAGGCACTGTTTATGAGGAAATATAAAAGAAGCGTTTTTAAATCTTTTGCTTTGATAACCCAGCTTGGGATAAGTGTAATGGTTCCCATTGCATTGTGTGTCGGAGCAGGGGTTCTTATTGACAGGCATTTCGGAACATGGTGGACTGTACCGCTTTTGGTTCTGGGAATACTTGCAGGAGGGCGTAATGCGTATGTCCTTGCCATGTCCGTGGTTAAGGATGATGAAAACTCCCGGAGAACATCCCAAAACAGTCTGACAGATGACGGAAAGGAAGATGAAGAATGAGAAAACGACCTGTATCCACATTGTTTATTCTGATAGTGGGTATTGGGGGCTGGTTTGTTCTTGCATCCATTCCGGTTCTGATATTTTTTAATGACAGACTTCGTGCAGAACTGGGGCTGCTGGCAGGAGCTGTTATGGCAGTAGGTATGGTTGTGCATATGAATGCTGTTTTGGAGCACTCTACACATATGGAGAAGGGCAGTCAGGCATTTGTTACTGCCGGTTCCATTGGGAGAATGTTAGTGGTATTTGGAATTTTGGTTCTGACTGCATATACGGGTCTGATTAACTGGGTGACCATGCTTATCGGTGTATTCGGACTCAAGATTGCAACATTTGCATATCCGTTATTAACCAAGATTCTTCAAAAATAAAAATAAAGAAGGTGATAATGTGACAGTACAGCTTTCCGGCATGTTACTTGCAGAGGTTGACTTTTATATTAAAGGACTTTTCAAGTATACATTATTTGGTCAGGAATTCTGGATTACCACAACACATGTTGGATTATTAATTGTTTCACTGGCACTGATAGTTTTAATGCTTGTGGGACACCACAAAATAGTTCATGCAGATCCGGCTGCACGGCCCGGAGGACTGCAGAATGTTTTGGAAATGTTTGTCCAGATGATGGATAATATGGTTAATTCCATTATGGGCAAAAAAGGTGACAGGTTCAAGAATTGGATATGTATGGTGTTTATGTTCCTTCTTTTCTGTAATATATCAGGATTGTTTGGATTGCGCCCGCCTACGGCGGATTACGGCGTAACACTTCCGTTAGGTCTGATAACATTTGTATTGATTCAGTTTAATGGTTTAAGGGCCAAGAAAATACATCATGTTACCAATTTATTTAAACCTAACCCCATACTCTTTCCCATCAATCTGATTGGAGAGGTTGCGGTGCCGCTGTCCCTTTCGTTGCGTCTTTTCGGTAACATTATGTCCGGAACCATTTTAATGGGACTTATTTACGGACTTTTACCTACTGCGGTGACGATAGGTATTCCATCGGTAATACACATTTATTGTGATATTTTTTCAGGAGCCATACAGACATATGTATTCTGTATGCTGACAATGGTTTATATTAATGACAAGATTTCAGATGAATAATTTAAGGAGGACAATTAATTATGGAAATCACAAGTAGAGCTTTAGTTTTAGCATGTTCAGCAATCGGTGCAGGCCTTGCAATGATAGCAGGTGCAGGTCCCGGAATCGGACAGGGAATAGCAGCAGGACATGCTGCAGCAGCAGTAGGACGTAATCCCGGTGCCAAGTCTGATATTACATCAACCATGCTTTTAGGACAGGCTGTTGCCGAGACTACCGGTCTTTATGGTTTCGCAGTTGCAATTATTCTGTTATTTGCAAATCCACTTATCGGAAAACTTTAATTCCTAAGGATAAGCAACTATAGCAGAAGGGAGGCACTGACTTGGAAGGCTTACAGAGAATATTCGACCTGGATCCGCAGCTTTTACATGATGCGGTTATCCTGTTGATTAATATTTTTATATTGTTTTTTCTGGGTTCGTTTCTTCTGTTTAATCCGGTACGTAATCTCCTCAAAAAGAGGCAGGATTTAATCGAAGCGGATGTGGAGAATGCCAGAAAGAGCAAGGAAGAGGCTGCTGTTCTCAAAAGTGAATATGATGACAGGCTTAAGAATGCGGACAAAGAAGTGGATAAGATTTTGTCCGATGCCCGTAAAAAAGCCTTGGTGAGAGAAGAGCAGATTGTGGATGAAGCCAAGACCGAGGCCGCCAGAATTATTGAGAGAGCCAATGCAGAAGCTGAACTTGAGAAGAAGAGAGCAGCTGACGATATGAAGAAAGAAATGATTGCTGTTGCGGCAATGATGGCGGGCAAGGTTGTGTCAGCTTCAATAGACACGAACATTCAGGAGTCCTTAGTTGATGAAACATTAAATGAAATGGGTGATAAGACATGGCGAAATTAGTTTCTGCCGCCTACGGTGATGCATTATTTGATGTTGCTATAGAGCAGAATGCCGTTGATTCCATGTATGAGGAAGCAACAGCCGTGAGAAACGCCCTTAGTGACAACCCTGATCTTATGAATTTCCTGAATCATCCTAAAATTGATAAGGATGAGAAAATTGCAACCGTTGAGAATATTTTTAAAAAATTTCTTTCAGAAGAGATGACGGGTTTTCTTATTACGGTAGTCAGGAAAGACCGCTGCAGTGAACTTGCAGATATTCTTGAATATTTCACGGACAGAATCCGGGAACATAAAAGAATAGGCCGGGCATACGTTACAACCCCCATGGAGCTTTCCGAAGACTCCCGGGAGAAGGTTAAAAAACGTCTGCTTGAGACAACGGATTATAAAGAATTTGATATGATATATGCTGTAGATGAAAGTCTCATAGGAGGAATGGTTATCCGTATAGGAGACAAAATTGTGGACAGCAGTATTAAAACCAGACTGAGTGAATTATCACGTCAGTTAAATAAAATCGACGTTTAGTACAGAAAGAAGGTGCACAAGCCTTATGAATTTAAGACCGGAAGAAATTAGTTCAGTCATTAAAGAACAGATTATGAGATATAAAACGGAACTGGATGTTTCTGAAGTAGGTACTGTAATTCAGGTGGCAGACGGTATTGCACGAATTCATGGCCTCGAAAAAGCTATGCAGGGTGAACTTCTGGAATTTCCCGGGGAAGTTTACGGAATGGTTCTTAACCTTGAAGAGGACAATGTTGGTGCGGTTCTTCTGGGTGATGCCAAGAGCATCAGTGAGGGAGATACGGTAAAAACTACGGGACGAGTTGTTGAGGTTCCGGTAGGAGATGCGCTGACAGGACGAGTTGTGAATGCACTGGGACAGCCCATTGACGGAAAAGGACCTATTGCAACTGACAAATACCGCCAGATAGAAAGAGTTGCCTCCGGAGTTATTTCAAGAAAATCGGTTGACACACCGTTACAGACCGGTATTAAGGCCATTGATGCAATGGTTCCCATCGGAAGAGGACAGAGAGAATTAATTATCGGAGACCGTCAGACGGGTAAGACCGCTATTGCTATTGATACAATTATTAATCAGAAAAATCAGGGAGTGCATTGTATATATGTAGCTATCGGACAGAAGGCGTCCACGGTAGCGACAATTGTTCAGACACTTACTGAATATGGTGCAATGGCATATACCACAGTTGTGGCATCAACAGCCAGTGAACTTGCGCCGTTGCAGTATATAGCTCCTTATTCAGGCTGCGCCATAGGCGAGGAATGGATGGAAAGAGGCGAGGACGTCCTGGTTGTATATGATGATTTGAGTAAGCATGCTGCGGCATACCGTACCCTGTCACTCCTGTTAAAGAGACCGCCCGGACGTGAAGCTTATCCGGGAGATGTTTTCTATCTTCATTCAAGACTGTTGGAGAGAGCTGCAAGGCTTTCCGATGAATTGGGCGGAGGCTCACTTACGGCACTGCCTATTATTGAGACACAGGCAGGAGATGTTTCGGCTTATATCCCCACCAATGTAATTTCCATTACAGACGGTCAGATATATCTGGAAACGGAAATGTTTAATTCGGGATTCAGACCTGCCGTAAATGCAGGACTTTCCGTATCACGAGTAGGAGGAGCCGCACAGATTAAGGCTATTAAGAAAATAGCAGCACCTATTCGTGTGGATTTGGCACAGTATCGTGAGCTGGCTGCATTTTCCCAGTTTGGTTCTGAGCTGGATGCTGATACCAAGGAGAAGCTGGCACAGGGTGAAAGGCTCAAAGAAGTTTTAAAACAGCCCCAGTATAAACCTATGCCTGTTGAATATCAGGTTATAATCATATATGCAGCGACTAAGAAATTACTTCTGGATATTGAGGTTGCGGATATTTCAGATTTTGAAAAGGGCTTATTCGAGTTTATTGATACTAAATACCCGGAAATCCCTGCAGACATAAAGAGTACCAAGCAGCTGTCGCCGGAGAATGAAGAAGCTTTGGTTAAAGCTATTCAGGAATTCAAGGCAGAGTTCAAAAAATGACTGCAATGAGGTGAATTGATTTATGGCTTCAATGAAAGACATAAAAAGGCGCAAGGAAAGTATTCAAAGCACAGGACAGATTACCAAAGCAATGAAACTTGTGGCTACCGTTAAGCTTCAGAAGGCAAGAAGCAAGGCGGAGAATGCAAGACCTTATTTTAACGCAATGTATAATACTGTTCTTTCCATGCTGGCAGGAAGCGGTGAGATACTTCATCGGTATATGAAGTCAGAAGGAACAGGCAAGAAAGCAGTTATCGTCATAACCGCAAACAGAGGCCTGGCAGGCGGATATAATTCCAACGTAATTAAACAGGTAACCGGAAGCGGGATTGCCAAAGAAGATACATTAATATATGCCATAGGAACAAAAGGCAGGGATTATTTTGCCAGAAGGGGATACGATATTGCAAAGGATTATTCCGAGGTTATCAACGATCCTATTTATGCCGACGCAATGGAAATAGGCAAAGAGGTTTTGAAAGAATATGAAGAAGGAAGTATAAGCGAGATATATCTTGCCTATACCAGCTTTAAAAACACCGTTGTCCACGAACCGAGGCTTGTTAAGCTGCTTCCGCTGAACCATGATGATTTTAAGGGCGAGGAGGAAGATAATGAGAGCCATGCCCTCATGAGTTATGAGCCCGAAGAAGAGGAAGCACTGGATATTATTATTCCCAAATATATTAACAGTCTGTTATACGGAGCCCTTATGGAAGCTGTTGCCAGCGAAAACGGAGCACGTATGACCGCCATGGACAATGCTACAAGTAATGCTGACGAGATGATCAGCGAACTGTCACTGTTATATAACAGAGCCCGTCAGGGAAGTATTACACAGGAATTGACAGAAATTATAGCCGGAGCTAATGCAATATCATAGCTTCGTAAAACATACATCCGCAGCTTAAGCGGATAGAAGGAGTGAAATAATGGCTGACAATAAAATAGGAAAAATCACTCAGATAGTCGGTGCTGTACTGGACATAAAATTCAGTGAAGGCAACCTTCCGGAAATTAATACGGCAATCAGAATTACCAGAAAGAATGGAGAAGTTCTTACTGTAGAGGTTGCACAGCATCTTGGAGATGATACAGTAAGATGTATTGCCATGGGACCTACCGATGGCTTAACAAGAGGAATGGATGCCGAATCAACAGGCGCCCCTATTACCGTTCCTGTTGGAGAAAATACATTGGGAAGAATTTTCAATGTACTCGGTGATGCCATTGACAATAAACCGGCCCCGGTAACGGACACCTATCTGCCCATTCATAGAAAAGCACCTACATTTGAGGAACAGTCCACATCTACAGAGATTCTTGAAACCGGAATTAAGGTAGTTGACCTTCTTTGCCCATACCAGAAGGGTGGAAAAATCGGACTTTTCGGTGGTGCCGGAGTTGGCAAGACAGTCCTTATTCAGGAATTAATCCGTAACATTGCTACTGAGCATGGCGGATATTCTGTGTTTACCGGAGTAGGAGAGCGTACCCGTGAGGGTAACGACCTCTATCATGAGATGCAGGAATCAGGGGTAATTAATAAGACAACCATGGTATTCGGTCAGATGAATGAGCCCCCCGGAGCAAGAATGAGGGTAGGACTTACGGGACTTACCATGGCGGAGTATTTCCGTGATCAGGGTGGTAAGGACGTACTTTTATTTATTGATAATATATTCCGTTTTACTCAGGCAGGTTCAGAAGTGTCTGCATTATTGGGACGTATGCCCTCTGCCGTAGGATATCAGCCTACATTACAGACAGAAATGGGAGCTTTACAGGAGAGGATTACTTCTACTAAGAATGGTTCCATCACATCAGTACAGGCAGTATATGTGCCTGCGGACGATTTAACGGACCCGGCTCCTGCCACTACTTTTGCCCATCTGGATGCCACTACCGTATTGGATCGTTCAATAGTAGAATTAGGAATATATCCCGCAGTTGATCCCTTAGGTTCATCTTCCAGAATACTGGATCCCCGTATTGTTGGAGAAGAACATTATAAGGTAGCCAGAGGAGTGCAGGAAATTCTTCAGAAATACAAAGAATTACAGGATATTATTGCTATTTTAGGTATGGATGAACTTTCTGAAGACGATAAATTAGTAGTTGCCAGAGCAAGGAAGGTTCAGAGATTTTTGTCCCAGCCGTTTTTCGTTGCTACACAGTTTACAGGCATGGATGGCCGTTATGTACCTGTAAGTGAGACAATACAGGGCTTTAAGGAAATCCTTGAGGGCAAATATGACGATATCCCTGAGAGCTACTTCTTAAACTGCGGAAGTATAGAAGACGTTATTGCAAAGTGTAAGTAACAGGGGGTAATCTCATGGCGGATAAAGTTTTAGAATTGGAAGTAATGTGTCCCGACAGAACCTTTTACCACGGCAATGTGACAATGGTAGAATTTAATACAACAGAAGGATACATCGGAGTTTATCCGGAACATATTCCCCTGGCAACGGTTCTTGCTTCAGGAATTATGACAATTCATGAAGAGAACGGAGATATTAAACAGGCTGCTGTGCACGAGGGCTTTGCTAAAATAACCCAGGATAAGGTTATGATACTGGCCGAGATAGCAGAATGGCCGGATGAAATTGACCTCAACAGAGCCGAAGAGGCTAAAATACGTGCAGAACGCAGGCTGGACGGACAAGAGTCAGGAATGGATATTCAGAGAGCCGAAGTTGCACTCAAGAAATCCCTTACAAGAATATCGTTGAAAAATTAATATGATTAAACACCTTCAAAATGGCAATCCTATATACAGGATTACATAGGGAGGTGTTTTTTTATGCAGAAAATAGGAATAGGTACGGCATTGGTTATATGGCTTGTACTTGCAGTAAAATTAATAAGCGGTATTTATACGGAAACAAAGGATGTAGCCGGGATATTTGAAAAGACCGGATTTGAAAGGGTTGAAGGCAGCGTAACGGGATTTGGGGAATACGGAAAAAAGTATATGACAGACGAAGAGAAAAATACCGTTCTTACAAAGCTGGCAGCAGGAATGGGATTGGAACCTGAATATGTTATAGAAGATAAAAAAGAAGGTAAAACATCTGAAAAAATACTTGTGAAGCAGTCAAAAAATGCCGATACAATAATCAAGGTTATTACCGTTACGGAGGACTATGGAACATATTATGAAGATATACAATATGTAAGCATATCTCTCAATCTTAATAACAATATTCAGTGCGTTGCAAGCTACAGGGATTTAATAAAAGATATTTTTGAGGCAGAAGAAATTGACGGCAGGGTTATGGTTAATTTCAAAGGGACTGTTAAAGGCGGAATGAACTATAGTGAGAAAAATATTATTGCCAATAATCTTCTTACTGCTTTAGATGCAGAAATAGTATCAGAGAACAGAACAGGTGATTTATTTACCATATACGCATATTCCGACAGTATTAAAGACAGCGTTATGTGTGCAGGACAGAAGGTAAATGTTAATATAGCCGAGGAATATGATGAGACTGCCAATGAAACGGTAATATATCTGTCAACGCCTTTTAACAATCTTGATTACTAGGGCAATCCGTTGTAAAATAGAAGCATTAGAATAAGTGCGAGGAATAATTAATTGAAAAGCGTCAAAATAAAGGCAGCGGTATATTTTGTTGTATTTATTGCTGCCGCAGTATTAACATATATGTTTACAATAGGTAAGCCTGTATATAATACGGATACCAGTTCTATGACTACGGCGGGACTGCCGGTTATATATATGACTTCCGACAGTGGAATTAAATATAATTATCTTCACGGTTATGTGGGAGAGGTTAATCAGAAACAGCTTCACGGTGCCATAACCCCAATAGATGATACAAGAGAACTGACGGTTTCCATAAAACAGTACCAAAGTGTAGTTTCCGGCATTTCATATGAAATAAGTACACAGGATCAGGAGACACTTGTGGAGAGAAATTCGGTTTCGGATTATACCGGAAGGGATGGTATAGTTACAGTCAATTTGCGATTCAAAAATCTAATGGAATCAGACAGGGAATATCTTTTGAAAATAACACTGAATACTGAAAATTACGGTGAAGTTTCATATTTTACCAGAATTGTTAAGCTGGACACTTCCAATCTGGACAGAAAGCTTCAGTATGTAATGGACTTCTCAGAAAATACAAGAAGAGAAGAAACACTTGGCAATGTCACTGCCAAGCTTGAGCCGAATTCCATGGGAGACAATACCAATCTCGGACGGGTAAATATCCACTCCAAACTTTCACAGGTAGGATTTGCCGGATTACAGCCACAGCTTCTGTCAGAGAGATTTTTTACCATAACGGAGATAGATGATGACAGAGCTTCAGTTACTGTTACATACAAGGCAGAGACCTCCGATGAAAGCGGAAGATTTCAATATAATATTAAAGAGTTTTACAGAATATACCAGCCGGACAGTACAGTAACATATGTATATAATTTTGACCGCTGGATGAACCAGATTTTTAATCCTTCAAAGGGGATATCCGGAAGGGGAGAAATATATCTTGGCATAAGAAGCGATGCAGATATAGATGTTAAAGCAAGCAATAATGGTAAAATATCCACATTTGTTCTTGATGGTAATTTATGGAGCTTTTCAGAACCCAAAAACAGCTTCACCAAAGTTTTTTCCTTTGAGGATGAAGATAGTGACGGAATTCGTGAGGATTATCAGGCTCACAAAATCAAGGTATTGAATGTAGATGATAACGGAAATATGAATTTCCTGGTATACGGATATATGAACAGAGGTATTCATGAGGGAGAGATGGGTATATCCGTATACAAATATGATGCGGGAAAACATACCACAGAAGAAGTTATTTTTATTCCCCGCAAGGACAGCTTTGAAGTTATTGCCAATGACGTCGCAAGGCTTGCTTATATGAATGCCAATGGAATACTGTATATATACAGCAATCAGGAGGTGTTTTATCTGGATTGTGCCACCAGGGAATACATGGTAGTTGCAGGAGATATTCAGGAAGGCATAAGTTCCATGTGTGAAGAAAACAGCCTTTTTGTATTTCAGACAGGTAATGACCCGGACAGGTGCAGTGAACTTAATGTGCTCCATCTTGACACGGGGGAGATATATGTCGTATCGGCTGATATGAAAGAAAGCATTAAAATGCTGGGATATATTGACGGTAATATAGTTTACGGAAAAATGTATGACGATATGCTGACGGTGACAAGGGATGGTGAGGTGATATCTCCCATGTACTGTATTACCATTATGAATAAAGATAACGAAATAATAAGGGAGTACAAGGAAGAAGGTTATTTTGTAACAGAGGCTTTATTCAGTAATTCCCAGATAATTTTTGAGAGGATTCAGTATAATGATGAAGGGGAAATGGTAGAGGCTGCTTCAGATTCCCTGTTAAGTAATATTGAGGATTCCTCCGCTAAAATGCAGATAATAACAAGAGCAACGGAATTTCGACAGAAGGAGCAGTATATATCTCTTATAGCTCCCGGAAGTTCCAATGCCAATCTGTCAGAACCTAAATACATTTTTGCAGATAATACTTCCGTTCTGATAAGTGCAATAAACGGACGAAGTGAGGAGTATTATTACGCATACGGATTCGGTGAACTGTACAAAATATGTTATTCTCTTTCAGATGCCATGCAGGCGGCTTATGAAAGTGGAGGAGTTGTGGTTGACAGTAATGGGGAAACTGTCTGGAACAGGTATAAACCACAGAGCCACCATATAGTTATGCCGGAAGATGCCTTGAATACGGATAAAACATCCCTTACGGCAGCTACCGATGTGCTTCTTAAAACAGCCGGCAGTAATACGGAATCACAAACCCTGTATGAACAGGGATATTCAACTTTGCAGTGTATAGAAAAAGAATTAGGCAGGGTAGCGGATTTATCAGGCTGTGAAATAGATCTTGCATTGTATTTTGTAGGAGCGGGTCACCCAATTATAGCTAAAACAGGTGAGGACCGATACGAACTGGTTAAGGGGTATGATAAGAATAATGTGTATACCCTGGATTTTGAAACAAAAACCGAGAAAACGTACTCAAAAAATGACTTTGATACTGTAATATCAGATTTTGACAGTATCTTAATTACTTATTAGATTAAGGAGCCGGCTTATGGCAAAAAGCAGGAAAAAGAGCAGTATATTCAGGAAAATAATTCTGATTGTGGTTGTTCTGATACTAGGAATAGCTGTTATTGTTGCGGGTATTTTTCTGGGCAGCATATCAAAGCTTAAGAAAAATGCAGAGGCTATTACGGCAGGAGTGACAAAAGATACCTTCAGACAGACGGAGACAAGTATTATTTATGATGTTTATGGAAATGAAATTACATCCATAAGCGGAAGTAAAGAATTGTATTATGTAGAGGATGAGGATATTCCTTATATTTTAAAGACGGCCTTTGTAACAGTTGAGGACCAGGATTTCTACACACATAACGGAATTGATCTTCTTGCCATAATTCGTGCATATATTGCCAATATGCGTAATGAGACTATTGTCCAGGGGGCAAGTACCATTACCCAGCAGTTGGCCAAAAATGTTTTTCTTACTAATGATGTCACATGGGAACGAAAAATCACGGAGATGTTTATTGCAGTTAATCTGGAAGAAAAATTCTCCAAAACAGAGATACTGGAATTTTATATTAATAACATTTATTATGGCAACGGATATTATGGAATTCAGGCAGCTGCAGAAGGATATTTTAATACTACCGTGGATAAGCTCAGCTTGTCCCAGTTGGTTTTTCTTGCGGGAATCCCGAAGAATCCGTCACGTTTTGACCCTGTAACCAAGTATGACAGTGCTGTGGAACGCCGGGATTTTATCTTAAAACAGCTCTATGCCAACGGAAGTATTTCCGGTCTGGAGTATTATTCTGCCATTGAAGAGAAAATAGAACTTAAGACTGCCGACCAGAGCTATAGCAATTATGTGGAAACCTTTGTGTTCTATTGTGCGGCAAGGTCACTTATGGAAGCCAACGGATTTGTATTTCAGTATGAATTTGCCGATGATGAGGCCAGAGAAAATTATCAGGAATTATATGACCAGGAATACACCAAATATCAGACATATCTGTTTACGGGAGGCTACAGAATATATACTTCCATTGATATGAATAAACAGGAGCTTCTGCAAAAGATTATTAACGAAAAATTAAGTGGATTTACGGAAACCAATGATGAGGGAATATACAGCCTTCAGGGAGCCGGCGTATGTATTGATAATAATTCGGGATTTGTAACGGCAATAGTAGGAGGCCGGGAGCAGGAATATGACGGATATACCCTTAACAGGGGATATCAGAGTTTCCGCCAGCCCGGAAGTGCAATAAAACCGCTTCTGGTATATGCCCCTTATATGGCTTTGGGACATTCTCCGGATGAGACAATAAAGGATGAGCCTATTCCTAACGGACCGGATAATGTGGACGGTAAATATTATGGTAATGTAACTCTTACCCAGGCACTTGCCATGTCATCCAATGTTGCAGCCTGGCAGCTTATGGAAAGCATGACACCGGAATATGCCATGGGATATCTGCACCGGATGAATTTTAAGAATATAGATATTGATGATAATAATATTCAGACGGCCATAGGTGGTTTCACATACGGTGTTACTCCCCTGGAAATGGCAGCAGGATATGCGGCACTGGAAAATGGGGGAGTATACAGGGAACCCACCTGCGTAATGAACATAACAGACGCAAAAGGTAATACTATTGCGGATAACTATGAGACAGAGTTAGCCGTGTATGACGAACAGACTGCCCGTAAGGTTACCAAGATGATGGAATATGGTGTGAATAAAGGTCTGTTAGTCAATGCAAGGCTGGACAATGCCATTGTGGCAGCCAAATCCGGCACCACCAATGATAATAAGGATGGCTGGCTCTGCGGCTATTCAAGATATTATACAACGGCTGTATGGGTTGGCTGTGATATGCCTAAAACAGTGGAGGGGCTGTCAGGAGGCTCCTATCCTCTGGATATTTGGAAAGAGTATATGTACGAGATACATAAGGGCCTTACCAAGAAAAACTTTCCAAATTATGAGGGCACCTCTGAGGAGATTCTTGGAGGCACAGAGTCTGAAACACAAAAGCCTTCTTCTGAGACTGAGACCCATCCGGGACATGGTGATAATATCCTGGATATCAGTGACGGAGATGATGATTATGATGTGTCCGGCATGGGAGACAAGGACGCACCGAAGAAATAGAGGGCGTGGTAAATGAATATTTTCTAGATTGTATAGGCTATAATATATGTAGATTGTATAGGTTATAATGTGTATATTGACTATGATTGTTATTTATGGTAATATTTGTTATATAAAAAACAAAGGGGGATGAAAGCAATGTATAAGGGGTTAGATACAGCATCAAATGTTTCAAATGTGATAACTTCCGTAAAAAATTCAGGGTATCAATTTATTATACGTTATTATTCAGATAGTGCATGGAAAGTTTTAACCC
>JBJEND010000031.1:0-3941 GCA_051880015.1 Butyrivibrio sp.
TTCAAGTCCTAATGTGATGTTCTTCATGATAGTGCGCCATTCAAATAAATGATCGTGCTGGAGCATATATCCGACTTCTGAACCTGAGACAGCAGTGGAATTCCCGTTTATGAGGATGGAACCGGAGTCAGGCTTTATTATTCCGGCAATAAGTGAAAGCAGAGTTGATTTACCGCAGCCGGAAGGTCCTATGATGGATATAAAACTTCCTTTTTCCACTGTGAGATTTACATCATATAAAGCGTAGGTTTCGCTCCGGGATGTATGATAAATGTAACTGACATTTTTAATTTCAAGAGCGGACATTTTTCCTCCGAATTATAGCGGGATATATTTTATTTTATGAAAAACATTGAAAATAGTACCCCATACATATATAATAATTCAAAAAAGCCATAGGAGTATTTATGAATAAATTTACTGAACTGATAAGACATATTCATAGTGAGCATGTATATATACAGACACATAACTTCCCGGATCCGGATGCAATAGCCAGTGCATATGGGCTTTCCGTATTACTGGAAAAATACGGATTTTCATCCTCCATATGTTATCAGGGTAAAATCGAAAGATTCAGTACAAATGGATTTATTGAGAAATTGGGAATAAAACTGACATCTTTGGATGAACTTCCTGAGATGATTGAGACGGATGAGATAATTCTTGTTGATTCACAGAAAGGCAATGCCAATATTACAGATGCCATAGGAGATGAAATTATCTGTATTGACCATCATCCTTCCTATAATGAGAACAACAGTATACAATACAGATATTCGGATATAAGACCGGAGATAGGTGCCTGTGCCACAATTATCGCCTCATATTTTATTGAGAATAATGTTGAGATTGATACTAAAGTTGCAACCGCACTGTTATATGGAATTAAAACTGATACCATGGGACTTTCAAGAGGTGTATCTCCCTTGGATGTAGATGTGTACAGACAGCTTTTTTCAATTTGTAACATGGATATTATACAGGCTCTGGAGCACTGTTCTCTGAAGTTTGCAGATTTGAAAGCCTTTGCCAATGCCATTAACAGCATTAAAATATATGATAATATAAGTTTTGCCAACGCCGGATATAACTGTCCCGAAGCATTGATTGCCACAGTGTCTGACTTTATGCTGGATTTGATAGAAGTGGATTTTTCCGTGGTATACTCTATTAAGGATGATGGAATTAAGCTGTCTGTCAGAAGTCAGGGGGAAATAGATGCCGGAATAGTAACTAACATTGCCTTAGGCGGTATAGGAAGCGGTGGCGGACATGCCTCCATGGCAGGAGGATTTGTTCCCTTTGCTGAAGAAAAATCCAATGTCAGGGTTCTTACCGGGGTTGTTGAAGAACGTTTTCTCAAGGTAATATCCCAGTTTCAAAAGAAAAATATGAAAAACGGGCTGTAAAACAGCCCGTTTTTAAGCTTCCGATGGGACTCGAACCCACGACCTATTGATTACGAATCAATTGCTCTACCAACTGAGCCACAGAAGCCTGCCAGACCATTATATATTTATCCGGCTCTTTTGTAAAGTAAAAAAACGGTTTAAAAAATTTTTATTTTCAGGACGTATCAGACAGTAGATTCCCAAGGCTATCAGGAACAGGCTAATCCACTGTGAGGTTGAAAATATTCCCAGGTGACCTCTAACGGTGTCACCTCTTAAAAATTCAAGCAGAAATCTCATTACTCCATATGTAACTCCATATATTCCTATGGCCTCGTAACAGCTTTTGGCAAAGTTACGACGGAAAAGCAAAATCATAAAAATTACCAGATTGCCGAAAGCTTCATAAAGCTGTACGGGAAGGTAAGGAATATTATTAATGACAATTCCGAAATGCTGATTTTCTATTCCGTGACAACAGCCTGCAAAAAAACAGCCAAGTCTTCCAAAAATATGGAACAGAGGAACGGCAGGGACGGACACTTTCACCATAGGACGTATATCCATATGAAGAAGCTTGCCGTAAATAATACACCCGGTAAATGCGCCGAACAAGCCTCCATAAAATACCAGCCCGAAACCTATACTGCCGGCAAAATATTTGAAATCGGTAAATATATACGGAAACAGACGTATAATGTCAGGAATCCTTGTAATCCAGTAAAGAAGTACTGCAAAAACAAACAGAAACAAAAGCGCCGTTGCCAGCATACATATTTCATTTTCTAAATCAATTCCATTATGGCGGCAGGCCGTCAGACAGTAGATAACTGCTGCAGTCAGACCTAAAAAAGCCATAAGCGAATAAGTGTGAATGTTTATTCCAAAAAAGTCAATTATCGGATACATATATGTCCTTACATCAATTCTGAGTTTTTAAAAACAGTACGGAGTCTGTTCAATTTAATTCCTGCAATTATTCGTACTATTCCTGATAATATGGCAGAGCAGGGATATGCAAAGCGCAGCCCGATGGAAAGGATATTAAGCATCATAGCATCCTCCCGGGCAAATTCCCTGTTGATAAAAGCTGTTAAATTTCTTCCGGCACAGAAAATACCAATGCCTGCCGCAATACACAATATACCGTATATTATGGATATAACATTAGGGAATGCGGTAAATTTTCCTTTTCCCGGCGTATCGGAAACAGCTTTTTTTATGTATACTATATTACCTCTGAAAGAGACGTAATAATAAAGTATGAACCAGAACAGGGCTAATGAAATAACGCATAATGATATGTTGGCAAGAGTTGTCAGTTCAACTGTGTATCCATTGTAATTGTCATTGAACATTCTGAAAACATAAGTGATTCCGTCATTAATTTTTCCGGTGTAAATACACCCTATAAGCAGGGGAATCAGAACGGCAAAGACAATGCACAATGCCACAATATTAACTGTCATTACTCCTGATATAATGGACAATCCGGAGGTGCTGAATTTTCTGTTGGTTTTTTTGGCAACGGAGTTTACTATCCAGGCACCTATCATATTAAGAAGTAAAAGTATATCAAAGTCCATTCCGCCGATTAACTTTATTGCAAAGGAAACGGTGAGAAGGACTGCGGTAATTACAGTGGCAGGAGAGTTAAGAACTTCCCTTACTGCAGGAATACAGCGGTTACTTTTCCATGATTCATCAAAAAAATTATAATTGTTCCGGTTGTCCACATAGTTATACTGGCTGTTATAGCTGTCGGTTGTATTCAGATTGTATGTATTGAATCCGCGGCAGTTACATACTTCATTGTCCTTAAGCGGTCTTCCGCAATAAATACAAAACATAATTTATCCTCCCTGTAAATCTATTTGTGCACAGTATAACATTTTGCAAATAAAATTTCTATCGTAATGTATTTATTTCTTGCAAAAAAAAATCTTACATAGTATCATTTAAATGTACATTTCCACAACGGGGTATAGTAATAAGATGAGCAATGTTAAGAAACCTCTGAAAAATAAAATCAGAATAATTGTTCTGCCAATACTGGCTATACTGCTGGTTGTTTTTGGCTGTATATCATACATAATTGTTTCATATAATGATGTTATTACATCATATACGGACAAGTATTACCAGATTGCACTGGCCTCAAGTTCAATGGACAAGTTTGAGATTTCGCTTAAGGACTATATCAGGTACGGCAGTGAAGAGTATTATGATGAACTGGAAGCAGATTATAAGACTTTTTATCACAAATTTTCCAATCTGTACTATGACCGTTTTGAATATGATCAGTCCATTCGCTATGAAATAGAGAATATAAGCATACTTCTGGGAAGAATAGATAATGCAATGAAGAAAATCACCAATGATTCCGACTCTGAAACGAAAGAACAGGTCTATAATGATGACATATCCATATATCTTGCAGAAGCCAGAGGAATAGTGGCTGATATACTGGATACTCAGGTAGAAATCAGCAATTCCACATATGCTTCGATATCCAGAGGCTCCTTTGTGTGTATTGTATTTATGTCT